>JACQIJ010000024.1 GCA_016198545.1 Pseudomonadota bacterium | reverse complement strand
TTTGTGCGGTGCGCCGGTTGATTTATAGACAAAGCTTACGTACCCTTAGGAAGTCAAAAAAGAGGAATTTCATGGCCGTTCTGGTAAACGCAAATACGAAAGTCATCTGTCAGGGTTTTACGGGCGCGCAGGGTACGTTCCATTCGGAACAGGCCATCGCCTATGGCACGAAAATGGTCGGCGGGGTTACCCCGGGTAAAGGCGGGTCGAAGCATCTGGATCTGCCTGTTTTCGATACTGTCGCGCAGGCGAAGGAGAAAACCGGCTGCAATGCGACGGTTATCTATGTGCCGCCGCCGTTCGCGGCAGATGCCATTCTGGAGGCGGTCGATGCGGAAATTCCGCTGATTGTCTGCATTACTGAAGGGATACCCGTACTCGATATGGTGCGCGTGAAACGCGCGCTGCAAGGTTCCAAAAGCCGCCTGATCGGGCCGAATTGTCCCGGCATCATTACGCCCGGCGAATGCAAGATAGGCATTATGCCCGGCCATATCCACAAGCGCGGCAAGGTAGGTATCGTTTCCCGTTCCGGGACGCTGACCTATGAGGCGGTTGCGCAAACGGCGGCAGCCGGCCTGGGCCAGACGACCTGCATAGGCATCGGCGGCGACCCCGTCAACGGCACGAATTTCATCGATTGTCTCGAGATGTTCCTTTCCGATCCCGAAACCGAAGCAATATTGATGATCGGGGAAATCGGCGGCACGGCGGAGGAAGAAGCTGCGGCATTCTATAAGGCGCAGAAAAAGAAAAAGCCGATCGCCGGATTTATTGCGGGCATTACGGCGCCGCCGGGCAAGCGCATGGGGCATGCCGGGGCTATTATTTCCGGCGGCCAGGGCACGGCGGAATCGAAGTTCGATGCCATGCGCGCGGCTGGATTTTTCGTTTCGGAAAGTCCGGCGGCGTTGGGGGAGGCGGTCGTCAAGGCAATGGCTGCCTGAACTTTTGGGAAGGAATTGAAGGGATATTGCTATGTCTATGGTCGGAAAATCGCATCTTCATGACATGTCGCCGCAGGAACGCGATCTGATCGTCAGCCTTCCCTACCGCGTCGGCGTATGGATGAGCCATATGGATGATGAGGAGGGCGGAAAGGATGATCTCAAGGAAAAACAGGCTATGATGGGTATCATCAACGGCATTTCGCAGTCGATCGAGGTTCCCGCTTTTGTTCGCGAGATCATGCAGGAAGTCGTCGCGCATAAGGATAGCTGGCAGGAGTGGAAAAAAAATTCTCTGGATGTCATTCCTGATTGCAAGCGCGCTGCCGATCTTCTGAAACAAAAGATAAGCGCAAAAGATCGCCGCAATTATAAAAGGCTCCTCCTGAAAATAGCCGGATCCGTTGCCGGCGCGCATGGAGAGTTCGGGGAGATGGAAAAAGACAAGGGTCTGATGGGGCGCGTGTGCGACTGGCTGAGCGATTGCGGCAAGAAAAAGCAGGCGATCGATTTCATGAATATCAGCCCGTCCGAGGACGCCGCGATCAAGGAGTTGATGGCGGCTCTGCGGCTTGATGAGGACAAGTAGGGGGCGGCATGGCTTTTCTTGAGAATTTTTCAGATGAAGAAAAAGAATTTCTTGTCGCCCTCCCTTACCGCGCCGGCGTGTGGATAAGTCGTACGGATGATGCGGGAGGTCTGGCGGCGGATGCGGCGGAATTGGAAGCGTTGGAATCCATCATCAATAAAAAAGCCGCAGGCATGTTCGAATCCGCTTTTGTGCATGAAGTTATGGCTGAAATATGCGCCGGCCAGGAAAACTGGGCGCGTTGGGCAAAACATGCGAGCAATCTTCCGGACGATTGCCGCAAAGCGATCTCTCTTATGGAGGGCAGGCTGGGCAGGCATGATATGGACGGTTATCGCGAAAATGTAATGTATATCGCCGTTGAAGTTGCCAAGGCGTTTCGCGAGATTGACCTGGGGGCGCCGCCGTCCTCATTGTCTTTTGTCGGACGGATAAAGCTTTTTCTTGACGGAATCGCCGGAAAGCCAAAAGGCAAAAAGTACGAGGCCGAAAGGTTGTTGAATATAAGCTATAACGAAGATCGCGCGCTGGCGGCGCTTTCCGAGTCTCTGGGCATTAAAAGGGCAAAGTAAAATGAGTAACTCTGATAGTCTTGGTTTTCTGACTGGCGCAAATGCGGAATATATCTCTCATCTTTACGGCAGTTTTTTAATCAGCCCCCGGAATGTCGATTCCAGCTGGCGTTCTTTTTTTGAAAGCCTGAGCGATGATGAGGCCGCGCTGCTGAAGGAACTGCATGGTGCCAGCTGGACGCCGCCGCAAAACCGCAGGGATAAAAACAGCTTCGATCGTTTCGCGCAGGGTACACATGCCAACCCCGAAGCACAGAGCGCAAACGGCAGCGGCCCTGTGGCGGCGCATGTTTCTGCGGGTACGGAAGCCTGGGCGCAGGCGCAGGATTCCGTGCAGGCGTTGCTGCTGATTCGCGCTTACCGCATGCGCGGTCACATGGTGGCAAATCTCGATCCACTGGGACTGAAGGAATCGGATTACCATCCTGAACTTGACCCGGCTCATTACGGTTTTGCCGAAATCGATTACGATCGTCCGATATTGCTGAATGGCGTGCTGGGCTTCGATTATGCCACGTTGCGCGAAATTCTCGTGTTGCTGAAACAGACCTATTGCGGGACGATCGGCGTGGAATATATGCATGTTACCGATCCGGATGAGCGCACATGGATACAGCAGCGCATCGAAGGTCCGCGCAACCAGACGGATTTTACCGTCAATGGCAAGCGCGCGATTTTACAGCGTTTGACGGCCGCCGAATGCTTTGAGCAGTTTTTGCATACCAAACATCAGGGCACGAAGCGCTTTGGCCTGGATGGCGGTGAATCTCTGGTTCCCGCAATGGAACAGATTATGAAGCGCGGCGGGCAGATGGGGCTGAAGGAAATCGTCGTCGGCATGGCGCATCGCGGTCGGCTGAACGTCCTGACCAACGTGATGGGCAAGCCTTTTACGGCTGTCTTTTCAGAATTTCAGGGACAATCATCCAATCCCGAGGCCGTGCAGGGGTCGGGCGATGTGAAATATCATCTTGGAACGTCCAGCGACCGTGATTTTGATGGGAATGTCATTCACCTGTCGTTGACGGCGAATCCGTCGCATCTGGAGGCCGTCAATCCGGTCGTCATAGGCAAGGTGCGCGCAAAACAGGTGCAGCGCAACGACAAGGAATCCGCAGCGGTTTTGCCTATCCTGTTGCACGGTGACGCCGCATTCGCGGGGCAGGGGCTGGTGGCGGAGACGCTGATGATTTCCGAATTGCCGGGCTACCGCGTCGGCGGCACGCTCCATATCGTCATCAACAACCAGATCGGCTTCACGACGATGCCCAAATACAGCCGATCCGGTCCTTATTGTACGGATGTGGCCAAGATGCTGTCTGCGCCGATCTTTCATGTCAACGGCGATGACCCGGAAGCCGTCGTGCACGTTGCGCGCATCGCTACCGAATTTCGGCAGGAATTCAAGAGGGATGTCGTCGTCGATATATTCTGCTATCGCCGCTACGGTCACAATGAAGGCGATGAGCCCGCATTCACACAACCCCTTATGTATAAAAAGATTAAATCCCTTAAGTCCACGCGCGCGCAATACGCGGCACAGCTGGCAGCGGAAGGGACATTGTCCGAATCGGAATCGCGGGCGATGGTCGATGAATTCAACAGCTACCTCGAACAGGCATTCGAGGCGACAAAGGGCTACAAGCCCAACAAGGCTGACTTCCTCGAAGGAGCGTGGACCGGCATGACCATCGCGCATGGCGATGCACGCAAGGGGGACACGGCGATCGACCGGAAAATGTTCGATAAAATCGGCGGCGTTTTGACCGGGGCGCCGGACGGTTTCAATATCAATTCAAAGATTGCGCGGCAGCTGGATGCCAAGAAGAAAATGTTTTCCGGCGACGATGGGTTCGACTGGGCAACGGCGGAGGCGCTGGCGCTCGGCTCTCTCGCGGCGCAGGGCTACAGCATACGCCTGTCCGGGCAGGATGTGGGGCGCGGCACGTTCTCCCAGCGCCACGCGATTTTGTACGATCAGGAAAACGAAAACAAATATATCCCGTTGCAGCATATCGGCGAGACGCAGGGGCGGGTCGAGGTGCATGACAGCCCGCTGTCCGAAGCGGCTGTACTGGGTTTTGAATATGGGTACTCGCTGGCCGATCCGAAAACGCTGGTGCTGTGGGAGGCGCAGTTCGGCGATTTCGTCAACGGCGCGCAAGTGCTGATCGATCAGTTTATCGCATCCGGCGAACTGAAATGGCTGCGCATGTCGGGGCTGACGCTGCTGTTGCCGCACGGCTATGAAGGGCAGGGGCCGGAGCATTCCTCGGGGCGCCTCGAACGTTTTCTGCAGATGAGCGCCGAGGACAACTGGCAGGTGCTGAACTGCACCACGCCCGCGAACTATTTCCACGCGCTGCGGCGGCAGATGTGCCGCGATTTCCGCAAGCCCCTGATTATCATGACGCCCAAGTCGCTCCTGCGGCATAAGCTGGCCGTTTCGCCTGTTGAGGACTTTTTGACGGGTAGCAGCTTCCACCGCTTCCTGTGGGATTCAGACCGTGCCGACATGGCGGCAAAGAAGGATATCAAGCGCGTTATACTCTGCACCGGCAAGGTTTACTATGACCTGCTGGAAGAACGCCGCGCGCGGAAAATAAAAAATATCGCTATCGTCCGGGTGGAGCAGCTCTACCCCTTCCCCGCTCGCGCGCTGGGCGAGGAACTGAAGGAATTTCCGAATGCCGACATCGTCTGGTGCCAGGAAGAACCGCGTAACATGGGCGCGTGGTTCTATGTCGGGGAGCGTATCGAAAACACGCTCGCGGACATGAAGCACAAGGCGGGCCGGCCCAAATATATCGGTCGTCCCGAAGCTGCTTCCCCCGCCACCGGCCTGCACAAACGTCACATGGAGGAGCAGGCAAAGCTGGTGGATGAGGCGTTGGGGATTGGTTAAGAATGATCGTATATGCTTCTTAAATCTTGCTGGCGCCGATGAGGCGCTATAGAAAGTTGTGTAGCTTCTGCTTTTGATCCGGTTGGTGATTTTTTCGATGTCCGGCTTATTTCTGAGCCTGTCCAGAAGCTGGTAATCGTTGTCCGTATCCCATGAATCGCTATAGTAAAGAGTTTCTGACAGACCATCCTGCTCGATTTTAAAGGCGGCTTCTCCTCCGGATGCCAGCAGCAGATCGCTCTATTCTGTTGAGAGGCGGAACGCGACAGGTTCCGCATGAGGATAACCTGCATGGGAACTGTAATATGTCAATATGTTTGTCTCTGTATGCCCGTTGACCTTTTGACTCGTTCGCGTCACATTGAAAGTCAGTAAAATCGCTGCAAAACAAGGAAAAATCCGCCCATGACCCAGATCGTAGTTCCGACCCTTGGCGAATCCGTGACCGAGGCGACTGTCGCCCAGTGGCTTAAAAAAGAGGGCGAAGCCGTCGCCGCCGACGAGCCGGTGGTGGAGCTGGAAACCGACAAGGTGACGCTGGAGGTCAACGCGCCTTCTTCCGGCGTTCTGAGCAAGATTGTCGCCAAGGCGGGCAGCAATGTCGGCGTCGGGGCGATCCTGGCGGAAATCGCCGCCGGCGGGGGGGCTGCAAACGATGCGCCGAAACCCGCCGCGAAACCGGTTGCCGCCGCGTCTGCGCCGCAGAAGGCCGCGCCGTCCGCTCCGGCAACGGAACAAAAACAATCCGGCCCCGCCGCGCGCAAGATGATGGAGGAACGCGGTATCGGTCCGTCGTCCATCGCCGGAACCGGCAAGGACGGCCGCGTGACCAAGGGCGATGTTCTCGATTATAAGGGCAGAAGCGCAGGCGATATCCCTGCGCCGCAGGCTGTGGGTACGCACCCTGTTTCTGTCCGCCATGACAAACCGCGCGAGGAGCGCGTGCGCATGACCCGCCTGCGCCAGAGCATCGCCAAACGCCTGAAGGAAGCGCAGAACACAGCCGCGATGCTGACCACCTTCAACGAATGCGATATGGGCGCGGTGATGGCTCTGCGCAACGAATACAAGGATTCCTTCGAGAAAAAGCACGGCGTGAAACTCGGCTTCATGTCGTTCTTCGTTCGCGCGGCCGTGAATGCGCTGAAGGAATTCCCGGCGGTGAACGCCTCCATTGATGGAGAGGAGATCGTCTATAAAAACTACTATGACCTCGGCGTCGCTGTTTCGACGCCGCAGGGTCTCATCGTGCCGGTCGTGCGCGATTGCGACACGAAGCCGATGGCGCAGATCGAAAAGGACATCGCCGATGTCGGCGCCCGCGCCCGCGAAGGAAAGATCGGGATGGAGGAGCTGCAGGGCGGCACCTTCACGATCACCAATGGCGGCGTTTTCGGGTCGCTGATGTCCACGCCGATCCTGAACACGCCGCAATCCGGCATCCTCGGCATGCACAAGATCCAGCAGCGCCCGATGGTCATGCCCGACGGCAAGGTCGAGGCGCGGCCGATGATGTATCTCGCCCTTTCATATGATCACCGCATTATCGATGGGCGCGAGGCGGTCACGTTCCTTGTCCGCGTCAAGGAAGCGATTGAGGATCCGCAGAGATTGTTGCTGGATATCTGATTACGGAAGACATGTGAAGGAAAGTATGCCCTTTTCCTTTAATTCTTCCATCGCCTGAGGTCCATATTCATCCCGTGATTTCGAAAGGTCGCCGATATAAAGCGATGTCAGCCCCGCACCCGTGATGTTCACCAGCTCGCGCGCGGTCGGAACCTGCGTTGCGTAGAAAAATCCATCGGCGATTTTTACGCCACGCCGGGCAGCATGCATAAGTATGCGTCCCGCAGGCTCCAGCATGAAGCTGTATTTTCCCTGCGGGCTTTCGATTTCGCCCAGATCCGCCTTCATCGTATACCCGATAGCGGGGTGCGTGCGCGCCGTCAGGATTTCATGGCTTCCTGAAGCATCCTTGACCAGCGCAATTGCAATCTTGCGGCTGTGATGGCGGCTCTGGATTGATTTTGCTGCGATAAGGAATTTTGTCTTGTCGGGCCCGGCGTCAAAGGGTTTTTTTTCCACTGGGCTGTCTTCCGGCGGCGCGTAGCTGGGCGCGAACTGGAGGATAGGGATGAGGCGTTCCTCCTTCCGCCATAATTCGTAAACGCTGATTCCGGCTTTTTCGCAGATGCGCATCGACATGTCCTCGAACGCATGCGCGCGGCGGGCGACAAAATCCTTTTTGAAACCCTTGTGGTCTATATAGACGGCCTTGATGCCGGCTTCCGCCATGTTCTTGGCGCAGTTGGGACAGAAAGGATCAGTTATGCACAGGCTGGCGCCGTCCGTTGCGCCGGCCGCAGCGATTATGCAGGCCGTTTCGGCATGCACCGTGCCGCTGGCATTGCCGATGCGCGCCTCCGTTCCTATTTTCTCAAAAATGGGTGCCGGCCAGTAATTGGTGCGGGAAACGCTGAATTCTTTTCCCGTCTTCGTATCCCGCCCGAACAGGGCCGCGGCGATTTTGTTGGCCGGATGGGGGCTTGTGTTGACGATATCCACGGCCTGCTGCATCCGGATGAACGGCGTTGCGGTTGTAACAGGCGTTTTTTGCGTCTGGTGCGGCATGGTTGAAATTTTTCTCCCGTCCCAATATAAGCGTATTCATGATCAAAGCGAACAGGGATATGGAGTTTATGGACAGGGCCTACGAACTGGCCCTGAAGGGCTATAACGAGGGTGGCTGCCCCATAGGCGGCGTGCTGGCGGATGAGGATGGCAAGGTACTGGGCGAGGGCCACAATATGCTTGTCCAGGAAGGAAATCCCATAATTCACGGTGAGATGTCGGCCATGCGCGCGGCGGGTCGGATGGCCTCGCGCAGAAAAACCACGATGTATACGACACTAAGCCCGTGCATGATGTGCGCAGGGACGATTGTACAATTCAAGATTAACAGGGTGGTCGTAGGAGATACGGTAAATTCGGCAGGAAATGTTGATTTTTTACGGGAAAGGGGGGTTGAGGTAACAGTCCTCAATCACCGGAAATGCATTGATCTTGTTAAGAAATTCAGGGAAGAGAA
>JACQIJ010000022.1 GCA_016198545.1 Pseudomonadota bacterium | reverse complement strand
CGCGGGCGCAGCCATCCCGGCTGTCAGCAGCACAGCCGCCAACACCGGCAAAAGCGGGATTCGAGCGAAAAACCCTCTCATAAGCGCACTCCGTTTTGATTACGAAGCGCACCCTAGCAGCTTTTTTCTAATATGAAAATAAAAATTACCGCTTCTTCTTTTTCGCCTTCTCTTCCGCCCGGCAGATGTCATTGACGCGGTTGTATTCCTCGAGCGAGTCGACATGCCCCTGCTTTGCCCGCATTTCCTTGTAAAGCGTCAGTTCGTGCATGGAAATAGCGCTCCTGATGTGATCGACGAGCTTTTTCTGCATCGGCTCTATCTGGTCCGCGTTGTACGGACCCATCGCGCCCGCCGCGTTGACGGCATCCTGAACGGACCGTCCGATATTCTGCACGTATGAATTGACGATGGCGCGATCCACCTTCACATGCTTGTTCTCATGTTCGACAACCGCATCGCGGCACCTGCCCTCGCTCAATTCCTTTGCGATGAAAATCTGCGGCTTCAACTGAACGCTGATATTCACGGTGTCGTACCAGAAGCAGGTCGCGCCGCCGGGATACTGCATATATCCCCACGAAACTTCCATCTTCATTTCAGGCTGGTCGTAACGAAGCCCGCGCGTCGCTGTATCGACCCCGGGGGCGTAAGGGCTGAGCGTATCGGATTTTTGCGCCGTCAGATCGGCTTCCGGCTTTGAAAAATCGTACTGGATGGCCTGCGTGCTGGGAACGACATTTATGACCGGCGCCTTCGGCACGGTGCATTGCACCCCCCCGCCTGACGCCAGCGTCAAAAGCCCTGCTGTCACTATCTCCAGTCCTGGCAGCATTACTTCCCCCACAACTCCTTCCCCTATCATGCCAAAATCCGGTTAACACTTCTTTACCGTTGTGATAGGAATCCGTGGCGATAGCTTGGAAAGGAAAGGGTTTTCATATGATTTTGTTCGGCAAACTGCTTTATCTGGCCCTTGATATTTACATGTGGATCATCATCGCCAGCGTCGTGGTCAGCTGGCTGATCGCCTTCGAGGTCGTGAATACGCGCAGCCCACAGGCCGCCAACCTCGTCAGGCTGCTGAACAAGGCGACCGAACCGGTCTACAAGCCCTTGCGGAAATTCATCCCGCCCATCGGCGGCATCGACATCACGCCCATCATCGTCATCTTCGGGATTTATCTGCTGCAACGTATCGTCGCGCAGCTGTTTATCTATCCCATCCACGCGATATGAGCGGCGGCGCGCAAATCATAGACGGCAGGGCGATTGCGGAGAAACTGCGCAGCGGCCTTGCCGCCGAAATCAAAAATAAAAAACTTTCCCCGGGGCTGGCGGTCATCCTCGTCGGCAACGATCCGGCAAGCCATGTCTATGTACGGAACAAAATCGCGGCCTGCGAAAAAACCGGCATAAAAAGCTTCGAGCGCAAACTGCCCGCCACAGCGACGAAAGAACGGATTGCCGCGCTGGTTTCGGATCTGAACGCCGACGATAACGTTCATGGCATTCTGATACAGTTGCCCCTGCCCGGCGCGCTGACCGGCGCGCAGGAGGATCTGGTGCAGATGATAAGCCCGCGCAAGGATGTGGACGGACTGACCGTCACAAATGCGGGAAAGCTGTTCCTGGGCATAAAGGATGGTCTTACCCCCTGCACGCCGCAGGGCAGCCTGATGTTGATAAAGGAAGCCCGAAAAGACCTGACGGGCCTTCATGCCGTCGTCATCGGGCGCTCGAACCTGTTCGGCAAGCCGATGGGGCAGCTGCTGCTGGCCGAAAACTGCACCGTCACGCAATGCCATTCGCGCACGAAAGACCTGCCCGGCATCTGCCGGACGGCGGACATACTGGTGGCCGCGGCAGGGCGCGCGGAAATGGTGAAAGGCGACTGGGTGAAGCCGGGCGCCATCGTCATCGATGTCGGCATCAACAGGCAGGCTGATGGAAAGCTATGCGGCGACGTCGATTTCGGCGCGACCGTAAAAACCGCCGGCGCGGTTACGCCCGTCCCCGGCGGCGTCGGCCCGATGACCATCGCATGCCTTCTGGCGAATACGGTGAAAGCGGCGTCCGCTCTTCAGTAATTGCTGATCAGAACGTTCTTCAGGGTTTTCATTTCCTCGAGCGCATGACCCGTGCCCAGTGCGACGCATGACAGAGGATCGTCGGCGATCGTAACGGGCAAGCCCGTCGCATGCCGCAGAACATGATCGAGATTGGTCAGCAGCGCACCGCCGCCCGTCAGGACAATTCCCTTTTCGACGATGTCGGCGGCCAGTTCCGGCGGCGTGTGTTCGAGCGCAACCTTCACCGCCTCCACAATCGCGCCGACAGGTTCGGCCAGGGCTTCAGCAATCTGGCGTTCGCTGATGACGATTTCCTTCGGCACGCCGTTCATCAGGTCGCGCCCCTTTATCTCCATCATCCGCCCTTCTCCGTCGGCGGGCGGGCAGGCGCAACCGATTTCCTTCTTGATGCGTTCGGAGGAGCTTTCGCCGATCAGAAGGTTATGAACGCGGCGGATATAGGCAATGATCGCCTCGTCCATCTTGTCCCCGCCGACTCGCACGGATTTGGCGTACACGATGCCGCCCAGAGAAATGACAGCCACTTCCGTCGTTCCGCCGCCGATATCGACGACCATCGATCCCGTCGGCTCGGTCACGGGCAAGCCCGCGCCGATGGCCGCGGCCATCGGCTCCTCGATCAGCGCGACCTGCGATGCACCCGCGCTCTCGGCGGATTCGATGATGGCGCGCTGCTCCACCGCCGTGGAACCGGACGGAACGCAGATGATCATTTTCGGCGAAACGAAGGAACGGCGGTTGTGCACCTTGCGGATGAAATGCTTGATCATCGCTTCCGTCACCTCGAAATCGGCTATGACGCCATCGCGCAGGGGACGTATGGCGACGATGTTGCCGGGCGTGCGGCCCAGCATCTGCTTTGCCTCGTTGCCGACGGCCAGAACCTGTTTCTTGCCGCCAACCATCGTGATGGCGACGACAGAGGGTTCGTTCAGGACAATACCCTGATCCCGCACATAGACCAGCGTATTGGCCGTGCCCAGATCGATTGCCATGTCGGCAGACATAAAACCGAATAGTTTAGAAAACATGCTGCGCGTTCCGCCTGAAACTGTCCCTGTGGTTATAACAGACTGATTTTACAAGCGCATCAAGATTTTTGGGCCGGGCGGATATTGTCATCAGAAAAGCAAAAAGCCCGCTGCAAGCGGGCTTTTCCTGAATGTAAAAAGACCTCAGCCCTGGCGCGCTTTGTAGCGGGGGTTCTTCTTGTTGATGATGTAAACGCGGCCCTTGCGGCGGACAATGCGGCAGTTCCGATCGCGTTTTCTTAATCCCTTCAATGAGTTAACAACTTTCATGGCAGCCATCCATTCGTTTCGTCTAAATCAGGCGCAGACCTTAGCCGGAAAAAGCATGGCCTGTCAAGCGTTTCAGCTTTACAGAAACAACCCGCCCGCATGGGCGACGATCAGCACGATATAGGCCAGATGCGTGTAATTATGGGCTTCCTGGTCCAGCCCGAACGACCACCAGAACCAGCGATCCGTATATTGCCAGCCTTTGCGGTAAGTCAGGACGCCCTTCGTCCTGTCGATAAGGCTGTGCACGCAGAAATCCGCCAGCCCCAGCCACCAGAGCGCAGGCGCGAACAGCAGCGCGATAAGCGCCGTGCCGGCGGCATGATAAATCGTATGGGAAAAGAGCGCGCGGTAGCCCTCCCTTCCCGGCTTGCCCTTGTTCAGCGCCATCCAGTCGGTCTGCAACAGGAAATCCCCCGCGAACTGCTTTACGCGGAAAGAAACATAGAGAAGAAGGAGCGTTACCGGGTCCATTTTTATTATGAATAATTTACGCTGCAAAACCAGCATCCAGTATGTTCGCAAAACGGCCTTTTGCCAAGACACTCCTTGGTTGTATAAATCCCCGACGCTGTTGATTTCGTGAAAAAAGACGCCCATCATTAACGGTAAGCTAACTTTTTTTGTCCAGACTTACCGTGGGGCAACAGCATTTTTATCCATAGGCTTTCAGGGGCTTTCATTGACCGCAAACACGCAAGACGCAAAACGAACCTTCAAGGCCGGCAGCACGATCATGAAGCAGGGCGAGAAGGGAACGTGCGCCTACATCATCGAGGAAGGGCAGGTTGAAATCGTGATTGAAAAGCCCGGCGGGAAAATCCAGCCCGTCGGCACGCGCGGCCCCGGCACGATCATCGGGGAAATGGCGATCGTGGACGAAGGCCTGCGCACCGCAACGGTTAAAGCCATCAAGGACTGCAAGGTGCTTGAAATCACCCACGACGACTTCGCGCAGCGCCTGAAGACCAGCGACCCGGTCATACAGATGATCTCCCAGATCATCCTGATGCGCTACCGCGATACGCTGACCCGCGCCGAAATACTGGGGCAGAGCGTTTCATACCCGCCGCCCGAGGCGCTGGAGCGCAATTTCGCCGCGCAGACCGATGTCGTGGAATCAGTCAAAATCGCCAACGACCTGAAGGCGGCGATTGAAAACAAAACTCTGATGCTCCATTACCAGCCGATCATCGACCTGGCCAAGGGCGCGGTGACGGGTTTTGAGGCGCTGATGCGCTGGAAACATCCGGAACGCGGTTTCATATCGCCGGCCGTATTCATCCCGATCGCTGAAAAAAGCGGCCTGATCGTAGATGCCAGCAAATGGGCGCTTGAGGAAGCCTGCGGAGCCCTGAAACGCATCGAATTGTCAGTCCGGTCGAAAACCGCCCTCAGCATGAGCGTTAACTTTTCAAGCCACGACTTCGCCGAAAGCGATTTCGTCGAAGGCATCATGAAAACGATCGGAAAAGCCGGCGTCGATCCCAAACAGATCAATCTCGAGATCACCGAGCGTCTTCTGATCCACCAGCCGGACAATGCCAAGGACACGCTGGCCGCCTGCCGCAAGGAAGGCATAACGGTGGCCATCGACGATTTCGGCACGGGCTATTCCTCGCTCAGCTATCTCTATTATTTCCCGATCGACACGATGAAGATCGACCAGAGTTTCGTCCGCGCCATGTTCCGCGAAGACCGCAGCCTCGAACTGGTAAAATCCATTATCGGGCTTGGACAGAACATGGGGCTGACCTGCGTGGCCGAGGGCGTCGAAAACGCCGAAGAAGCCCGCCTCCTGTGCGATCTGGGTTGCGAACAGGCGCAAGGCTATCATTTCGCCAAACCGATGGCGGAACAGGACGTTATCAAGGCCCTGCAGGGCTGGAAAACGCCCCAGTATCTCAGCGCCTGAAAACCGGCTTGGAAAAAAGCCTGTAATTTTAGGCATATATCTCCTAAACCCGCCGCGGTTTTTGCTAAAAATCACTCATAAAATTACATAATTTTAACCACTTGGTGGCAAGATGGTAGAAAGGGGCAGAATTTGGGGGCCTCCATGTGGGGTAATACTATTATAAAACAATCGGTTAGGAGTGGGTGAAATCATGGCGCGGATACACGATGGACTGGGCGGTCAGGGTGGAAACAGCCAAAATACGGAGATTTTCAGGGCCGGGGGGCAGGAAAAAATAGATCTGCCTGACGCCTCCTTCATCGCGGACGCGCAAATCCTGCGCGACGGGCAGGATTTGGTCCTGCAGGATTCTTCCTCCGGCCAGACAGTCATCATTGAAGGTTATTTCAACGCAGACCCCGCCCCTGTCCTCAGCGCCCCCGACGGCGGACGCCTGACGCCCGAACTGGTCGATTCGTTTGTCCAGCATGCCGGGCCGCTTCAATACGCGGCGGCGGAAACGGCGCATGACGCCAGCCCCATCGGCGCGGTCAGGGAAGTTTCAGGAAATGCGACCGTCACGCATCCGGACGGCACGAGCGAAACCATAACCGCAGGCATGCCCGTATTCCAGGGTGACATCATCGAAACCGACGCGCAGGGAAGCGTCAACATCCAGTTCACCGACGAATCGACCTTCGCCGTCGCCGCGAACGCGAAGCTCGCGCTCGACGAATATGTTTACGATCCGGGCACAAGCAGCGGCGCATCCGACTTTTCCCTGCTGCGCGGCATGTTCGTCTATACAAGCGGCCTGATCGGACGCGAAGACCCCGATGACGTTCATATCAATACGCCCGTCGGATCTATCGGCATCCGCGGCACGACGGTCATCGGCGCGATCAATCCCGACGGCGAAAGCTATATCACGGTGACAGAAGGCGCCATCGTCGTTAAAAACGGCGCGGGCGAGCAAACCCTGTCGCTGCAAAACGAAACCCTGAAGCTGGCCGGCTTCGACAACCCGATACAGAATGAAGGCCAGCGCTCCAACAGCCAGCTGGCAAGCGAATATAACGTCCTGCGCACAGCGGACCCTGCGTTCTTTTCAACGATGGATGCGGCGCCCGGCGACAATGGCGATGCGGAAACGGAAGATCCCGCCGCGCCTGCGCCGGATCAACTGGATGCCGCGCCCACCGACGAAAGCGGGGATACTGAACAACCCCAGGCAACAGATCCGGCGCAAACGGAAGAAGGCGCAACGGCGGAGCCCCTGCCGGAAATGCAGACTCTCGAACCGGTGCCGGAGCAGAATTTCACGGGGGAAACAAACACGTTTCTGGACCCGGCCCTGAACACGGACGGCTCTTTCCTCGCCCCTCCTCCTCCGGGCGGAACGACGACCGTTTTCTTTATGCCGCCGCCTCCTCCTCCGGGCGGAACGACTGCAACCAATACGACGACGGCCCCGCCGCCCCTGCTGCCTCTCATTCTCGACTTTGCGGGCGGCGATCTGGATGAAAGCGCTCCGGCCGGGTTCGTGCTGGGCGAAGTGTTCACGACCGTCGATTTCCCGGGCGTCATGTTCTCGCTTCTGAATGTCCAGACGGACGCGGGCAGCAACCCTCTTGTCGATATGGTGCAGATCGCCCCGAACAGGGTGAAAATCGTCCTGAACAGCTTCGGCGCGGCTGAAGTGGCCGCCAACGGCATCGGTTTCGATATTATATTTGATGTCAGGGCCACCCTGCCCGACGGACGCAGCGTTACCGGCATGTTCGGCGGCGTCGTTTTCCCCGATCCCGTTGCCGATATCGAACTTACCGCCCTCCCGGCGGGCGACGGATTTGCCATCGGAGGCACAACCAACGAACGTCTCGGCGACATGGTCGCCTCATGGGGCGACGCGGACGGCGATGGATTCGATGATTTCCTTGTGACAAACAGCGGCGGCATATTCGGTGTCTACGAAGCCAGCGGCGGCTTAGGATCCTTTACGCCCACAGCCAATGCAGCCGACGTCTCCGGCATCGGCGATTTCGACGGCGACGGAACGATCGACTACATCGTTGGCGACCCCGGCGCAGCCTCAAATGCCGGCGACGCCTTCATCCCCGGCATACTCGCCCTGTCATTTACAGGCATGACCGCCAATCAGAAATTCGGTTCTTCCGTTGCCGGCATCGGCGACATCAACGGCGACGGCCTGAGCGACGTCCTGATCGGCGCGCCGGGCACGGCCGGAAACAAAGGCGCGGCCTATGTCGTGTTCGGAGACCAGACGCCCGGCCCCAGCCCCATAGATATAACCTCTACGGCGGCAATGGCCGGATCCGGATTCACAATCGACGGCTTTGCCACAAACGATATGCTGGGATCCGAGGTCAGTTCCGCAGGCGATTTCAACAAGGACGGCTACGCCGACTTCGTGATATCCGAACCCGGCCAGAACCGCCTGCACATCGCCTTCGGCGGCGCGGGAATTACCGGCGTAACGCTGAGCAGCGGCACGATGACGATCGACAGCATCCTCACAGGGCCGGATAGTAAAATCCCGGTCATGAGCGTCGGCGACGTCAACGGCGACGGCGTCAGCGACATCATGTTCGGCGCTGACGGCGCCAACGGCGGCAAGGGCGCGGCCTACATCGTATACGGCAGTGCCACGAAATCCGCGGCAACGGATATAACGGTTGCCGGCATAACCGGATCCGTCGGATTCAGGATCGACATCACCGATGCGGGCAGCAAACTCGAAGGCGGCGGCGCGGTCGGCGACTTCAACGGCGACGGCATCGGCGACATCTCCGTCGTCATCCGCACCGGCGACATGGCCGACTTTTACGTCATCTACGGCGTACCGGGCGCACGGGGCAACCTGACCCAAACCCTGCTGGACGACCCGAATGTGGCCTTCCACATGACCTACGACCTGACGGCGGCCGGCCTTGCCAACCCGGCAACGGATCCGTTCCGCTTTGAAATATCATCGGTCGGCGACATCGACGGCGACGGATTCGCAGACATGGCCGTCGGCACGCCCGACGCCAACGGCGGCGACGGCGAAGTCATCGTGGTTTACGGACGCCCCGACACAAACGACCTGTTTAACGGCACGATACATGTAGCGGGCATAACGACCCCCCTTATTACTGACAACGATGTCATAGCAAACGGCATCAACCAGTCTCTTGTAGGTGACATCGACAATAACAACCTGAACCAGAACGGCTTTGCCGGAATCAGCTTCAGCGGCGGCGCGGGCGATGATACCCTTGTCGTGAGCAACCCGGCGCTGGGCAACATCGACGGCGGCACGGGCTTCGATGTCCTGAATTTCACAGGCGCGGGCGGCGTTCTTGATTTCACGAACGCAACCGCGCTCGGCGGATCGGAAAGACTGTCCGGCATCGAGAAATTCATCATGATGGATGACAACCAGTATATCAAGCTGGGTCTTGACGATATCTTCCGCCTGCTTCAGGAAAGCGACGACGGAACCCTCCGGATCAAGGAGAACGGCGGCGGCAGCCTGATCACAAATCTCATTATAGACGACAACGGCGGCAACGCCGGAACGCTCTCGACGCAAGCGCCGAGCATGGGGTTTGTGGCTGCGGGAACCGATTCGACGTCGGATCCCGGAACGACTTACAACGTCTACAATTTCGGCGGCGGTTATCAGCTTCTGATAGACCAGAACATAAACAACGTGAACGTTGTATAAGCGGATCTACTTGCCGACCGCTTCATAAACGCCGTCCCAGCTTTCGCCGGGGCGGCTTTCTTTCAGGCCTGCGATGCGCTTCAGGTACAGGTCGTAATAGCCGGCCATCTGCCCGCCGGACAATCGACGGCATTCTTCGATCAGCCGTTCCGAAACCGCAAAGTCGCGCAGGCGGAAGCTTTCCAGCATCGCGTCATGCTCCTGCTTCCAGACGCGGAACGACGAAGCCGCCCCCATTTCCTCGTCCCCCAGAAGGGTGTAAACGCGCACGGGTTCCGTCCTGCCCTTGACGCGCAGCTTGTCAAGCTCAAGCGCGGCAAAACCGGGAATCCGCCGCTGCGTCTCCGGGCCGATCAGTATCTTGACCCCGTAATTCTTCGTCTGCCCTTCCAGGCGGCTGGCCAGGTTCACCGTGTCACCCATCGCGGAATAGGCAAAACGCTGGCGCGAGCCCATATTGCCGATGCTGGCCGGCCCCGTGTTGATGCCGATGCCCGCGTTCAGGACGATGGGCGCGCGCCTGACCGCCTCCGCTTCCCTCCGCAGACGTTCGTTGATGGGTGCCAGAGCCTCGTTCATCTTCAGCGCGGCGCGGCAGGCATGTACGGCATGATCGGGATCGTCCAGCGGCGCGTTCCAGAACGCCATCATCGCGTCGCCCATATACTTGTCGATCGTACCGCGGTTGGCCATGACCAGATCCGACATCGGCGTCAGGAAATCGTTCATCAGCTGTATAAGCGCCTCCGGCGACATCGATTCCGAGATCGTCGTAAAACTGCGGATGTCCGTGAACATGACCGTCAGTTCCCGCGTCTCCCCGCCCAGCCGCAGCTTGTCGGGGTCCTTCGTGAGTTCGGCCATGAAATCGGGGGAAATATAAAGGCCGAAGGCCTGCCGCACGCGGCGGCGTTCCGCCTCGGTGCGGATATAGGCCAGAAGCGATGACATCACGAAAAGCATGCCGATGCACAGGCCCGGATAAACGGGATCGATCAGAAGCCCGTATTCGCTGAACCCGTAAAGGGATGCCCACGCGATTCCGACCGTCAGAAAAATCGTGAACAGGGCCATGAAGACGGCATTGATGAACGGCGCAAGGACGATGATGAAAATTCCGACGACGCCGATGGCCAGTATTTCCACCCCCTCCATCAGCTTCGGGCGCAGGAGGAACGACCCGGTCAGTATCTGCTCCGCCACGTTCACGTGCACCTCGACGCCGGGAATGTACAGATCCACCGGCGTGGAACGGATGTCCTTCAGCCCTTCCGCGCTCGTCCCCACGAATACGATTTTTCCGGACACGGCCGCCGGGTCGATGGAACCTTCGATGACCTTCCACGCCGGGATATAATCGCGCGGGCGCGCCTTGCTGAAATACCCGAAAAACCGCCCGTTCCAGTCCAGCGGGATTTCGAACTTCCCGACGCTCATCACCAGCGGCGGGTCGAACGGCCCCGCCTCCTCCGGCTTCAAGGCGCGTATCTTCGTGACCAGCTTCGGGTTCTGCGCCACGCGCAACGCCTCAAGCGCGAGCGACGGGTACAATATGTCCGCATTCGCGGCGGCATCATGAAAGCTGAACAGAAGCGGCACGGTGCGGATGATGCCGTCGATTTCCGGGCTTACGCCGAAACTTCCGTTCCCCGCGGCGGCCTCGGCCAGTTGCGGGATGCTCGTCACCACGCCGTTCATGACGGGAACCGTCTCCACAATGCGCTGCGCCTGCTTCGACAGCAATATAGGCTTCGTCAGGACGGGCGTGCGGCGCGTCGACTCCGCCTTAGACGTCCAGATGAAGGCCGTCACCGCGTTTCCCGCGTCCCGGATCGTCTCCGCAAGGACGGAATCGTTGTCAGGCAGGTTTTTTATGATTTCGCGCAGATCCGGGTGGCTTTCCCCGTCCGGCATGCGATCCAGCATCGCCTGCGGAGACGTGCGGTCGGCCTCGGCGAACACCATGTCGAACGCCACCACCCGCGCTCCCATGTCATGAAGGTTCTTCACCAGCCGCGCCAGGGCGAGGCGCGACCACGGCCATTGGCCCAGGTCTTCCCGCGCCATCGACTCCTCGTCTATGTCGACGACCACGACCTGGTCCGTCGCCGGTCGCGGATAGAGATTGTTATAGGAATCGAAGGCCAGGAACCGCAACGATTTCGCCCAGTTATGATCCTGCATCCTGATGAACAGCGCGCCCGCAAGAAACAGAAGCAGTATGGCCGTATGAACTCCGCGATTGGTGAATAGCCCGGACATTTCTATCTTTCCCGCAGGGCGCGGTCTTTCGTCCGCAAAACCGGCTTCATCAGGTACTCCATGATCGTGCGCCGCCCCGTTATGATTTCGACGTCCGCGACCATGCCCGGCGTGATCGGCAGCGGCGCATCGGCCGTCCCCAGATGGTTTTTGTCCGTGCGCGCCTCGATCTCAAAAAACACGTTGCCGTCGCGGTCGGTCACGCTGTTCGCGCCGATGCGGGCCAGCCTGCCGTCGAGGCTGCCGTAACGCTGCGGGTCATAGGCGCTGATCTTCACCTTGACCGGAAGGCCGATCTTCATGAACGCGATGTCGCTGGGCAGGACGCGCGCGACGATCTTCAGTTCGTCGTCGACGGGAACGATCTCAACCAGCTTGTGCGCGGGCTCGATTACGCCCCCGATGGTCTTGACCGCTATCTTGTTGACGATGCCCGCGACAGGCGCGCGCAATTCAGCGCGGTAAACGCGGTCGCCGATGGATTTCAGGCTTTCCTGCAGCTGGGCGATCTGCGTCTCCACCTCACCCAGCTCGCCCAGCGCCTGCGACCTGATTTTATCCTTCTGGTCGGTCATCTGCTTTTCCGTCACCGATAGCTCCGCCTGAAGACCGCCCATCTTTTCCTGATTGGCGCGCAGTTGCCCGGAAATGTCCGACAGCTCGCGTTGCAGGCGGATTTCCTCCAGCTTCGGCACCGCCTGCTGCGCGACCATCTTGCGCGTGATCTCCAGCTCCTGCCCCAGCAGGGCGCGGTTGTCCGACAGGCGTTTTATCTGCGCGTTCGTCTCCGCGATCTCGGCCTTCGCCTTTTCATTCTTGTCCTTCAGGATGGCGATGGCGTTCGACAGTTCCTTCTGGCGGGAAAGGTAAAGCGCCTCCTCGTTGCGGGCGATATCCGGCATGCCCTGCGCGATATCGGCGGGCATGGCGAAATCGGCGCCGCTGGCTTCGGCCTCCAGCCGCGCCTTCTTCGCGCGCAGGCTGGCGAACTTCGCCTCCGTTCCGCGCTCCTCGGATGAAAACTGCACATCGCTGATGCGCAGCAGAACCTGCCCCTTCTCGACGCGGTCGCCCTCCTGCGTCAGCAATTCGCCGAGGATGCCGCCCTCCAGGCTCTGCACGACCTGTATCTCCTGCGTGGGCACGACCTGCCCCGATCCGCGGCTGAGTTCATCGATTTTTGAAAGACTGGCCCAGAGAAGAAACAGGAAAACGAGGCCTGCGATGCTGCCCAAAAATAAATTCGCCGCCAGCCCCGGCTTCAGGTTCGCCGCGGCGTCCAGCTCGTCCATGAATTCGGTATCCGATGCCGCCGTCATTGTTTTATTGCGCCCCCTTCGGAACCTGCACCTTGCCGCCCGCCAGCGCCTTCAGAACGTCGTCGCGCGGCCCGTCCGCCATGACGCGCCCCTGGTCGATCAGTATCAGCCTGTCGACAAGCGCCAGAAGATGCTGGCGGTGCGTAATCAATATGAATGTCTTGCCCTTTATCTGCTCCCCGACGTGGCGGGTGAAGGCGGCTTCCGCCTCCATGTCCATCGCGTTCGTCGGCTCGTCGCACACCATGACATTGGGCTTCAGCAGCATCGCGCGGGCAAGCGCTATGGCCTGCCGCTGCCCGCCGGAAAGCCCGTCGCCGCGTTCGCCCACCGGCGCGTCGTACCCCATCGGGTGACGGGCGATGAAATCGTGCGCGCCGGATACCCTGGCCGCGGCCAGTATTTCTTCCTCTGCCGCCTGCGGGCAGCTGACCGCGATATTCTCCCGCACCGTGCCGCGGAACAGAACGACGTCCTGCGCGATATAAGCGATATTGCGGCGCAGGTCCGCCGGGTCTATCTGGCGGTAATCGGTGTCGTCGGCCAGGATCGTCCCTTCCGACGGTTCATACAGCCCCATGACGAGGCGCGCCACGGTGCTTTTTCCCGATCCGACGCGACCGATGAGTCCAACCTTCTCGCCCGCATTGATGGAAAAGGAAACGCCGTCCAGAACCTTGCGGTCCGTTCCCGGGTACTGGAAACTCACGCCCTCGAACGCGACCTTCCCCTTCAGGTCAGGGCGGTGCAGGAACTGCTTGGCCGGCGGGCGCTCCACCGGCATGGCCATGATGCGGTTCAGGGTGTTGAGCGAACTGCGCGACTGGTGATAGCGCGTCAGCAGATTGGCTATCTGCCCGATCGGCGTGATGGCGCGCCCGCCCAGCAGCACGCAGGCGATCAGCGCGCCCATGCTCATGTCCCCGTCGCGCACCAGATACATGCCCAGAAGAACGATGATGATGCTTGCGCTTTGCTGCAACAGCATCGCGAAATTGACGCCGAGGCCGGAAATGAACCGCGCCTGCTGGCCGTACAGCGCGCTTTCCCCGACATGCGCGCCGTAGCGCGCCCGCATCCTGCCGTCCGCGCTGATGGCCTTGATGGTTTCCAGCGCGCCGATAGTTTCGACCAGAAGCCCGTGCTTGGCCTCCGACGAATGCATCGACTTCGCGACCGCCGCCTTCAGCGGCCATTGCAGCGCAAGCCCCGCGCCGATAACGAAAACGATCATGCAGGCCAGCATGAACGCGACAGGCCCGCCGAGTATATATATGACGAAAAGGAAAAACAGCGTAAAGGGAAGGTCGACGACGGCCGTCATCGTGGCGGAGGTCAGAAAATCGCGCACGGAATCAAATTCGCGCAGCATATTGGCGAACGATCCCCCCGATGCGGGCTTGCCCGCCATTTTCATGTTCATCAGCTGGTCGTAAATGCGGCGCGTAACGACGACGTCGATCCGCCGCCCGGCCAGGTCTATGAAATGGCCGCGCAGCGTGCGCATGACGAAATCGAACAGCAACACGGTCAGCGCGCCGATGGCCAGAACCCATCCCGTCTCCATCGCATTGTTGGGGATGACGCGGTTATAGACGTTCATGATGTAAATGGAACTGGTCAGACCGAACAGGTTTATCAGCGCCGCCGCCAGAAGGACGCGCCCGTAAATCCCCCTGTTCTCCATCACCGGCCCCCAGAACCAGTGGCGGTCCGCGTCATGGGCATGCGGAGCTTCCGGGTCCGCGAAACCCGCGCGCGGATGCGCGAAAATGGCATATCCCGCATAAACCCTGCTCAGTTCGCCGCCGCCGATCTCGCGTACGCATCCAGCCTCCGGCGAAAAAATCCTCGCTTTCTGCCCGTCGGGGGAAACGGAAACGAGGACGCAGGCGCGATTCCCCTGCAGGATGAGGACGGACGGGAGAACGCCCGCCGGAATGTCTGCGAACGATTTCCTTTTGACGATTTTCGCCTTCAGGCCCAGCCGGCCGGCCGCCTCGCAAAAAATATTCGGCCCCATCCCTTTTTCGTCATAGGCAAGGCCCGCCCGGATCGCCTGCGCCGACTTCGCGCGCCCGTGATGCGCCGTGAGGAAGGTGAGGCAGTCCAGCAGGTCATCGCGACCTGCCTGCGAAACCGGCGCTTTGCGCACCGCCTGTATGCCCGCTTTACTTTGCATTCTCTGTGGCAGGAATGATGTTAAGCGCTTCCTGCAGCCGGCCCATGCTGGCCAGTATCGAATAGTCCGCGGCCATGAGCCTGTACTCGCCGTTCAGCAGCGCAAGACGGGCGTTGAACAAGGCGTTTTCCGTCTGCAATAGATGAAGAAGATTGGCCCGGGCCGCCTCGAATTGCGCCTCCTGCGCCTTCAGCAATCCTTCATTGATGGTCACGCGCTCCCGCTGCGCCGCGACCTGATCCGCCGTGGACGACCTCTCGCTGCAGGCAACCTCGACGTCGCGCACGATGCGCCGCTTCAGTTCTTCGGCCTGCGCCCTGCTTTCGGCCTCGCGGCTCAATGCCTTGCGTACGCGGGCCTGCTGCGCGCCACCCATCGCGTAGCTCCAGTTCAGGCGCACGACGGCCTTGCTGTCCACGATCTCGCCGCCGATGACATCGGCCAGATCGCGCTTCATATGCGATACCTCGCCCGTAACGTCCGGATACCACGCCGCCTTCTCCGCCTCAAAATCCAGTTTCGACGCTTCTTCCGTCATCATCGCGGCACGCACAGCCGGATGCGTCTCCGCCGCCTGCTTGACGGCTTCCTCGCGCGCCGCGGGAATCATATCCGCCC
Source organism: Pseudomonadota bacterium (assembly GCA_016198545.1). Taxonomy (GTDB): domain Bacteria; phylum Pseudomonadota; class Alphaproteobacteria; order Micavibrionales; family Micavibrionaceae; genus JACQIJ01. The sequence continues at coordinate 6,489 of JACQIJ010000022.1, read as the reverse complement.
GCGCGGCCTCTTTCTTCATATCGCCGTCCGGCGTATGCCCGGTCAGTTCGCGGTAAGCGGCATCCGCCGCCTTTGCCTGGCCCTCCATGGCCGCAAGGGAGCTTTTCAGCTGCGCCCGGATGTCCCGCGCCTGCTCGGCCATCGTCTTGTCGGCCGCTCCTTCGCTCACCATCTTTTCGATGCGGCTGATATAATCCCCTATGACATCTCCGTGTTTACGCAGACGGCTTGCGGACTCTCTCGCGCGCAGCACGTCCATGTACGTCAGCGCCGTTTTCAGCGCAAGGCTTTCGCGCAGATCCACAATGCCCAGATTGGCCGACTCGCGGCGCGCCTGCGCCGCGTCGATGCGACGGGTCGTCTCAAACCCGTCATATATGAGTTGCCGCGCCGTGAGCGATCCTTCCCACAGCCACGAATAACCCTCCCCGCGCGTTACGTTCAGGCCGCGGCTGGTGCTGTTGTTCGAAAACTCCCGGCCACCCGTCATGCCTACGTCAAGCTGCGGAAACATATCCGACCGTTTTTCCAGCGCTTCCTCTTTCTGCGCATCGCGCCCGGCCATGGCTGCCTCGATGCTGGGATGGTAATTCAGGGCTGCCTCGACGGCCTGCCCCAGCGTTTCCGCGGAGGTCGGCGCGGAAATCAAAAGAGCCGCAGCGGCCAATCCCGCGCTTGCCAAAAGACGAATTCGTGCTGAATATTCCATGTATGTCGCCGGACGGAATGAACGAAGAAACCTATCCTGCTGAATCTAAATGAAATCGCCCCTGTGCGCAAGCAAGGCTCCATCCTGCGGCAGGACTTCACAAAGCATTTGCATTCAGGCATCTTTCACTTTGCAGACTGTTTAAACGCCTCATAGTTATGGATAGGACATCATGTCCATTAAGATTGCCGTACCAAAAGCCACCGCCGAACATGAACGCCGCTGCGCCGCCTCGCCGGAAACGGTGAAAAAACTGGTCGCGGCGGGATGTGAAGTTGTTATCGAAACAGCCGCGGGCGAAGGCGCGTCTTTTACGGATAATATGTTTAAGAACGCGGGCGCGAAAATCGCCGCTACGGCAAAAGAAGCTTGCGCCGTCGCAAATGTCATAACATGCGTCCGCGCGCCAACCGCCGACGAACTCGGTTTCATCCCGAAAGGCGCGCTGTTGATCGGGATGCTCGCGCCCTACGCCAATGCGCAACTGGTCGGAGACATGGCGAATGCGGGCATAAATGCGTTTTCGATGGAACTGATCCCGCGCATCACCCGGGCGCAGGCGATGGACGTGCTGTCCTCGCAGGCAAACCTCGCCGGGTATAAAGCCGTTCTCGATGCCGCCGGGCATTTCACCCGCGCCTTCCCGATGATGATGACTGCAGCCGGAACGATTCCGCCCGCGCGCGTGTTCGTGATGGGCGTGGGCGTCGCGGGGTTGCAGGCTATCGCCACCGCGAAACGCCTCGGCGCGATCGTTTCCGCCACCGACGTGCGCCCGGCGACGAAGGAACAGGTGATCTCGCTCGGCGGCACGTTCGTCGCGATCGAGGATGAAGAATTCAAACAGGCGGAAACCGCAGGCGGCTACGCTAAACAGATGTCTCCCGAATACATGGCGAAGCAGCAAAAGCTGGTCGAGGAGCATATCGCAAAACAGGATATCGTCATCACCACCGCGCTGATCCCCGGACGGCCCGCGCCGAAACTGGTGACCGCGAAGATGGTGGAATCGATGAAGCCGGGATCGGTGATCGTCGATCTGGCGGTGGAGACAGGCGGCAACTGCGAACTCTCCGAACCGGGCAAGGCCGTGAAAAAACACGGCGTGACGCTGGTCGGCCATGCCAACATGCCCTCGCGCCTCGCCACGGACGCCTCCGCCCTGTACTCAAAAAACATTCTGAACCTCCTGAACCTGCTTATTAAAGACAAAACCCTGTCAATCAACTGGGATGATGAGATCGTGAAAGGCGTGGCCCTGACCCGCGACGGCACGGTCGTCCATCCGTTGTTCGCGAAAAAAGAGGCAGCGGCATGAATGGAACACGAAGAAACGAAGTTGTAAGATTTTTCAAAACCGCCATCCCGGCGCAAGCCGGGATCCGTACGGTTTTTCAAAAACCACAGATGAACACAGATAAAAACGGATTTTTCTTTAGTCTCCGTATATTTTTGTTTATCCATGTCCATCTGTGGTTTCTTTTTTCTTTCATAGATTCCGGCCTGCGCCGGAATGACGAGATGTTTTCTTTCAGTGAGGGAACCACATGAACGACTTTCTTCTGAACGGCCTGACCGTTTTCATCCTTGCCTGCTTCGTCGGCTATTACGTGGTCTGGCGCGTGACGCCCGCGCTGCACTCGCCGCTGATGGCGATCACCAACGCGATTTCATCGGTCATCATCGTCGGCGCGCTGATCGCCGCGGGGCCGATGGATATGAGTTTCTCGAAGATCATGGGCTTTGTCGCCGTGATTTTGGCGAGCGTCAATATCTTCGGCGGCTTCCTCGTCACCCGCCGCATGCTGCATATGTTCAAGAAGAAAGGTTGATCCGCAATGGAATCCCTCGCCGTCCTCGCCTATCTTATCGCCGCCGTGTGCTTCATCATGGCGCTGCGCGGCCTGTCGCACCCGGAAAGCGCGCAGCGCGGGCTGGTTTACGGCATGTCCGGCATGGCGCTGGCGGTTGCCACGACATTGATGCTGCCGGTCGTGCAGGCCTATGGATGGATTGTCGCGGGCGTCACCATCGGCGGCGGCGTCGGCTATGTCATCGCCAAGAAAATCGCGATGACCGACCTGCCGCAGCTTGTCGCGGCGTTCCACTCCCTCGTCGGCCTCGCCGCCGTGTTCGTCGCCGCGTCGGCGTTTTACGCGCCCGAAGCCTACGGCATCGGCACGGCGGGTCATATCCATCTCAACAGCCTGATCGAGATGTCGCTCGGCGTGTCCATCGGCGCGGTCACCTTCACCGGCTCGATCATCGCATGGGGCAAGCTGCAGGGCGTTATCACCGGCAAGCCCGTGACGTTCCCGGGACAGCACATGCTGAACGCCGCGCTCGGTCTGGGGCTGCTGGCGCTCATCGTCATGCTGTGCATGACTGAAAGCGTCCCCGTGTTCTGGGGCATCGTGGCGCTGTCGTTCCTGCTCGGCGTTCTCATCATCATCCCGATCGGCGGCGCGGACATGCCGGTGATCGTTTCGATGCTCAACTCCTATTCCGGCTGGGCGGCGGCAGGCATCGGATTCACGCTGCACAACAACCTTCTGATCATCACCGGCGCACTGGTCGGTTCATCGGGCGCAATCCTGTCATACATCATGTGCAAGGGGATGAACCGTTCCTTCATCAGCGTCGTGCTGGGCGGCTTCGGCGGCGAAACTTCCGGCGGCGCGCAGGACATGGGCGACCGCAACGCGAAAATCGGCGCGGCGGAAGACGCGGCCTATATCATGAAAAACGCCGCCAGCGTCGTCATCGTGCCCGGCTACGGCATGGCGGTGGCGCAGGCGCAGCACGCCGTGCGCGAGATGGCCGACCAGATGAAGAAAGAAGGCGTGAATGTGCGCTACGCCATTCATCCGGTCGCGGGCCGGATGCCCGGGCATATGAACGTGCTGCTGGCCGAGGCCAACGTGCCGTATGACGAAGTGCTGGAACTGGAGGACATCAACCGCGATTTCGCGCAGACGGATGTCGTATATGTGATCGGCGCGAACGACATCACCAACCCGGCGGCGAAAACCGACACGTCGTCCCCCATTTACGGCATGCCCGTTCTGGATGTCGACAAGGCCAAGACGGTATTGTTCGTCAAACGCTCGCTCGGCAGCGGCTATGCCGGGATCGACAACCCGCTCTTCTATGCCGCGAACACGATGATGCTGCTCGGCGACGCCAAGAAAATGACCGAAGATATCGTCAAGGCGATGGAATAATGGCCCCGCCGCTGCATCGCAAAAATACATAACTTTAAAGAAATGCTGTTGCCCCGCCCCCTTCTGTCCATTACAAATGCAGACAGAAAAGATAAACATGTCTGAACAGGATTTCGAGGAACGGTTCCGGCAGCCGGTCAACTGGCAGTGGGGAACGATGAAAAACGCGCGCGGACATGACCTGCGTCAGGGTTTCTCGTTGCCCGCAGATAAAAATGAGTTGAAAGGCCGCGTCCTTTACGTGATGGGCGTCTCTGAGTTTGCCGAAAAAACCTTCGAGCTGGCCCGCGATTTCAACAAAGCCTCCTACGGCTTCTGGGTCGTGGACCGTTTCGGACAGGGCATGTCGGGGCGTTACCTGTCCAACAAATTCAAGCAGCATTCGGAAGGATTCCACCACGACGTCGCCGACATCACGCAGTTCGCGCGCGAAACCCTTCCGGACGACGGCGCTCCGGTCATATTGCTGGGGCATTCCACCGGCGGACTGATCGCATTGATGGCGGCTCACGATGCGCCAGACGTATTCGCCGCCGCCTCCCTCACCGCGCCGCTGATGGGCCTGAACCGGCCGCCCGTCATCCGCGAGCGGGAACATCTGTTCGCCGCCCTGCCGATGCCCAAATGCGTGCGCGAACGCTTCATCCCCGGCGGTACGTCGTGGCGGCCCCGCGATGAAAAACGCTGCGACATGCCGAATGAGGATTATTCCGGGGACGCCCTGCGCATGCACATCCATGACCGGTGGCTGGTCGAAAAAAGCGAACTGCGCATGGGTTCCGTCACGATGGGATGGGTCGGGGAAGCCTGCAGGGCAATGATGACCGCGCGCGATCCCGAGTGGCTGGGCGAAATCAAAATCCCGGTGCACATCTTCACCGCCGCGCAGGACAGGCTGATCAACAACCGCTTCACCTACGAAGCCGCGCCGCACATCCCGCGCTCGGAAATGACCTATTTCCCCAACGGCAAGCACGATCTTCTGATGGAAACGGACGACATCCGCGACATCATCATCGCCGGCACGGTGGCGCTGGCCGGCAAAAAGCCGGGGCCGCTGCCCGGCTGATCTCTGGCCTGCCGCGGCGGAACGCATTATCATGAACCCATGAATGATTCCGCGCCGCCTTCCCTCGAGAAAAGATTCCACCCGCCTGCGGGATGGCAATGGGGAACCTTTAAAAACGCCGGCGGCCGCGCAATCCGCTACGGCTATGTCCTGCCCGAAAACGCGCCGCCCGCTTCCGTCGTCGTCGGGCTGCAGGGCTTGAGCGAATTCTGCGAAAAATATTTCGAAACCGCGCATACGCTGCTGGCCCGCAACATGGGGTTTTTCATGATGGACTGGCAGGGGCAGGGAAAATCGGCCCGCCCCCTGCCCGACCCGCACAGGCGTCATTCCGACAGCTTCGATGAGGATATCGAAGACTTTCGCGTTTTCATGACCCGCCATGTCATGCCCCGCGCCGGGAATGCGCCGCTCGCCATGCTGGCTCATTCGATGGGCGCGAATATCGGCCTGCGCTTCCTGCTGCGCCACCCTGCCGGTCATGGCTTTTCCTGCGCCGCCTTTTCCGCGCCGATGGCCGGCATTCACGCCCTTAAAAACCTGCCGCGCTGGATACGGCACGGGCTTACGTCCGGGTTTTTATCGTTCCTGCGCCATACCTATGTATTCGGCGGCAAGGGGTGGACGCCGCAGACCGACGAAAACCGTGCCGAAAAACAGCTGACCGCCGACCCTGTCCGCAACGCAGTCCATGATTCATGGTGCCTGCACGACCCTGCGCTGCAGGTCGGCAACGTTACCTTCGGCTGGCTGCGCGCGGCCGAAACCTCCTGCCATAAGCTGCAGACGGATACCGGCATGGAAAATATGAAAATACCATGCCTGTTCGCCCTGGCCGGGCGGGAAAAGCTGGTCGATAACGCCGCGGCGCGGCGTCTTGCCGCCCGCATTGCAGGCGCGCAAACGCTGGAATTGCCGGATTCCCTGCACGAAATACTGATGGAACGGGATGGCATCCGGACCCGCTTCCTCGACGCCTTCCTTAACCTCATTCATACATCCACATCCGGGAAAAGTTGAAATAGCTCCTGGAAACGGGCAAACTGTGTCTGGTTTTCGACGTTAACGCCGTTTTCAAAACAGAGGTATTAAATCCATGATAGCCGCCGGCAAAAAAATAGATCCCGCGCAAATGCGTTTAAGCGACCGCATCCTGTTCGCGCTGGAACTGGCGCTGGATCAAAAAGACGTGGCCATATCCGAAACCCTGCTGAAAGCGATGGAACTTTCCATCACGCGCAACGCAGGCGGCAAGAATTTTACCGAACGCAGGGATTATCCTTCCGAAATCGCAACAGCTATCGAAAAGATGAACGCCATAAAGTCCGGCAAGTAATCACTCCGCCGTCAGGGCAATCCATTCATCTTCGCTCAGGACGGTTACGCCCAATTCGCGCGCTTTTTTAAGCTTCGACCCGGCATCCTCCCCCGCGACCACGTAATCGGTATTTTTCGACACGGAACCGGCGACCTTCGCGCCCAGAGAT
>JACQIJ010000029.1 GCA_016198545.1 Pseudomonadota bacterium | reverse complement strand
GTCGAACAATCCGCACTCGATGGTGAATGCGACGTTCGAGGCTCTGAAAAACATGCAAAGTCCGCGGCAGGTCGCTGCGCGCCGCAGCAAAAAAGTCAGTGAAATCGTTGCCCACCGTGAAGCGGCTCTGTCTGGCGCGGAACAGGCTGCGGCGGCTGAGTCGGCTGAAAGCACCGAGGAGTAAGAGACGATGAGCGAAGTGAAAGAAACAAAGAAAAAAGCGGACCTGGAAAAAAAGGCTGCGACCCCTAAAAGGGAAGCAAAAAAGCCTTCAGGAAAAACTCTGACGGTGATGCAGGTCTATTCTCCGAACAGCCGTGAAAAGTGGCAGCGCGATACGCTGAAGGGGCTGGGTCTGAATAAAATGAACAGAACGCGGGTTCTGGAAGATACGCCGGCTGTGCGCGGCATGATCAACCGGGTGAAGCATTTGGTAAGGGTGAAGGGCGAAGCAGTCTGATAATTTTAAGCGAGGATAGAGTCATGAAACTGAATGAACTGAAACCAAAGGAAGGCGCGCGCAGCAAGCATATGCGCGTCGGGCGCGGCATTGGATCCGGCAAGGGCAAGACCTGCGGTCGCGGCGTAAAAGGACAGAAAGCCCGTACCGGCGTGGCCGTCAAGGGTTTTGAGGGCGGCCAGTCGCCTTTGTATCGCCGTCTGCCCAAATCCGGCTTTACCAACATTTTTGCAAGAGAATACACGACCCTGACGTTGGGCCGTTTGCAGCAGGCGATTGATGACAAGCTGATTGACGCGAAAAAGCTGGTTGATGAGAAGGCTCTCGCTGAAGGCCGGGTCATCGCGCGTCTGAAAGACGGCGTGCGTCTGGTTGCGACCGGTACGCTGAAGGCAAAGGTAGATATCAAAGTCGCCGGCGCATCGAAGTCAGCTATAGCCGCTGTTGAAAAAGCGGGCGGAAAAGTTGAATTTACGGCTGCGAAGGAAAAGAAAGCTCCGGCTGGCACCCGGAAAGAGAAAAAGACTAAAAAGAAGGCAGAAGGCGAAGAAGAATAGCTTTTCTGTATATACAGAAAAACCCGCTTCGGCGGGTTTTTTTTCGCCTGCAAGAAGATATGCGCCTGTGACGTCTTGAACTGCGGCCCCGGTTTCTTTATCTATTGTCTCTCATGTAACGCTAAGGGAAGGGATATTCATGGCATCCGCCGTCGAACAGCTTGCAAAAAACGCCAACTGGGGAACGTTTGCCCGCGCAACCGAACTTAAGAATCGTTTGTGGTTCGTTGTGCTGGCGCTGCTTGTATACCGGCTGGGCACATATATTCCGGTCCCTGGTCTTGATCCCTATGTCTGGGAACAGATTTACAGCCAGAAGGGCGGCGGGATTCTCGACATGTTCAATATGTTCGCCGGCGGCGCTTTACAGAGGATGACAATCTTTGCGCTGGGGATTATGCCTTATATTTCCGCTTCCATCATCATGCAACTTGGGACCTCCATGTCCAAACAGCTCGAAGCTCTTAAAAAAGAGGGCGAGGCGGGGCGCACAAAAATAAATCAGTACACGCGTTACCTGACGGTACTGCTGTCGGCGGTTCAGGCCTATGGCCTGGCAGTAGGCCTTGAAAGCATGCAAGGCTCCAGCGGATCGGCCGTTATCGATCCGGGCCTGTTTTTCCGCATGTCTACGGTTATCACTATCGTCGGAGGCACGGTTTTCCTGATGTGGCTGGGCGAACAGATAACCCAGCGCGGCGTGGGCAACGGCATATCGCTGATTATTTTTGCCGGTATCGTGGCGCAGCTGCCGGTCGCGGTGGCCAGCGTTCTGGAGCTGGGGCGGCAGGGCCGCTTCAATCTTCTGGAGCTTCTTGTCATTTTCGGCATGGTTGTGGCTGTCATTGCCTTCATCGTATTCATGGAGCGCGCGCAACGTCGCGTCGTGGTGCAATATCCCAAACGGCAGGTCGGAAACCGCATGACGATGGGGGAGCAGAACCATATTCCTTTGAAGCTTAATACGTCGGGCGTCATCCCGCCGATTTTTGCTTCGTCCCTGCTGCTTCTGCCTCTGACCGTGGTAGGGTTCAGCGGCGCGGAAGGGGGCGATTGGACGGCGACCATTGCGCGTTTCCTGCAGCACGGTCAGCCCACATACATGCTTTTGTATGGCGCGCTGATTGTTTTCTTCGCTTTTTTCTATACGGCGGTTGTGTTCAATCCGGAAGAAAATTCCGAGATGCTGCGCCGTTACGGCGGGTTTATACCCGGCATCCGTCCCGGCGGGCCGACGGCTGATTATTTCGACTACGTTCTGACGCGCATCACTACGGTCGGCGCTTTGTATCTTGTTTTTATCTGTCTGTTGCCGGAACTCTTGATTTCCCGGTACAGCCTTCCCTTTTACTTCGGCGGCACGTCGCTTCTGATCGTTGTTTCAGTGACGATGGATACGGTGGCGCAGATACATTCGCACATGATTGCGCATCAATATGAAGGTCTGATCAAAAAAGCAAAGTTGAAAGGACGCTGAGATGATGATTGTTTTAATCGGCCCGCCGGGCGCGGGCAAGGGCACGCAGGGTAAACGGCTTGCTGAAAAGCATGGTTTGAAGCAGCTTTCGACGGGCGATATGCTGCGCGCGGAAGTGGCAGCCGGAACCGATCTGGGTAAAAAGGCTCAGTCCTTTATCGACAGCGGCAATCTCGTCCCGGACGATGTGATCGTCGATATGATCTCAGGCCGCATTGCGCAGGATGATTGCAGGAGTGGCGTGATTTTCGATGGTTTTCCCCGCACGGTGGATCAGGCAAAGGCGCTTGATAAAATGCTGACGGAAAAAAAACGCCCCCTGTCGGCAGTTATAGAGCTGACGGTCGATATCAAGGAGCTTGTCAACCGTCTGCAAACCCGCGTCGCGCAGATGAAGGCGGCGGGGCAGCCGATCCGCACCGACGATAACGAACAGACTCTCATTAACCGTCTTAAGGTCTATCGTGAACAGACTGCGCCCATCCTGCCCTATTACAAGGACAGGGGCATGCTTAAGGCCGTGGACGGCATGGCTTCCATCGGGGAGGTTAGCGTCGCCATAGACGCCATATTGGTTGACTCCGACCTAAAATCCCAGTGTCAGGTCAGCGGTAAGAGATAAAAGATCGCCTTCGGGGTTTCCGGGCAAATAAGGGCTGAATTTCACCCCGTTTATTTAT
>JACQIJ010000027.1 GCA_016198545.1 Pseudomonadota bacterium | reverse complement strand
GACAAGGAAATCGAAGCCATTGTCGCCGGGCATACGCCCGCCCTTCTCTGGGGTCTGGGCCTCTCCTGCGCCCTCTTTGTCGTGCTATGCGTTTACGTGACTGTACTGGTCTACCGCAAGCGCATCAGCACCGGCGCAGAAAGCCTGACCGGCAGCCACGCGAAAATCGTCGACTGGAACGGGCGCGGCGGCCATGTGCGCGTGCAGGGCGAAGTCTGGGCCGCCGAAACGGATGAAACGATTGAACTCAAGCCCGGCGACAGGGTGACCGTCACGGGATTGCAGGAAGAGGAACTGGTCTTGAAAATAAAAGCGGAGTAGTTTTTTAGAAGGAGAAAGTCATGCCTGTCATAGCCGTCGTCGGTATTTTTGTTTTTGCGCTCCTCATCGCATCGGTAAAAGTCATCAAGGAATTCGAGCGCGGAGTCGTCTACACGCTTGGAAAATTCTCCAGCATCCGCGAACCCGGCGTCCAGATCGTCCTGCCCGTCATTCAGGATATGCTGCGCGTAGACATCCGCATCCGCACCGAAGACATCCCGCCGCAAGATGTCATTTCAAAGGATAACGTATCGGTTAAAGTCAACGCCGTCGTTTATTACCGCGTCGTCGATCCATCCTACGCCATCAACCGCGTAGAAAATTTCGTCACCGCCACCAGCCAGCTGGCGCAGACGACCCTGCGCGAGATACTGGGCCAGCACGACCTCGACGGAATGCTCAGCCACCGCGACAAGCTGAACCACGACATACAGGAAATTCTCGATAAAAAAACAGACGGATGGGGTATCAAGGTGACGGAAGTGGCAATCAAGCACATCGACCTCGATCCCTCCATGATCCGCGCCATGGCCAAGCAGGCCGAGGCCGAGCGCGAACGCCGCGCCAAGATCATCAACGCCGAGGGCGAATTCCAGGCCGCCAGGCAGCTGGACGAGGCCGCCGCCATCCTCGCGCAGCGCCCGGAGACGATGCAGCTGCGCTATCTCGGTACGCTGGGCGAATTTGTGAACGCGAAGGGCAGCACGACGATACTCCCCCTGCCCCTCGACCTCCTGCGGAGCGTCGCGGACGCGGTGAAAAAGGTGGCATAGCCCCTCCTGAGACCGTCATTGCGCGCCGCTTTCAGCGGATCGCAATGACGGCAATAACGGCGGAAAAGAAAAAGGGCCTTCATACGAAGGCCCTTTTTGAATTTGGTATCGTTTCCAGCGATTAGTTCTGGAAGCGAAGGTAGAGGTTACACGTCGCCGCAGCAAAATCTTCATTATAGGTCGTAGCATTTGCCGCGCATCCATTAGCACCCGCTGCTGCGCCAGCAGCAAGAACGCTACCCGAACCAGGAACGCCGTCATCCAGTTTGGAGTCGATGCGGAAGGCCTGGTTAGCATCAAGAAACCCTATAGCATCAACGCCGCCGTTCGGAACGTTATGAAGCGCCAGATAGTGTCCGGCACGTATGTTAGCACCCACCTGCCCGGAAGGACTCGGCAGTGTAGCGCCGCCCACAAAGTAAGCTACGTGGAAGCCACCACCAATACGTCCTGCAGGAAACTGACCTCCCCATACAGCGTTCAAAGAGGGATCAACGCCGGAAATCAGATCGGCAGAGTTCAGGTGTGCCCAAAAAGAAATTTCTTCACCAGCAGGAGCATTGCTGAAATCCCCGTTCACGCGGCTATCACCGTTTCCTGCAGTGTTGCAAGGAGCCCCCGTACAGTTGGGCAGCCGCCCACCCGGGTTGACAATATCGCCAGGCAAAGAAGCATACATATCGCGAAACGTCGTTGTCGCAGCATCAAAACCCTTTACTTGAGCGACGGTCGCAGCCACCTGCGCATTGGCAATCAGTTGCTGCCCCTTCAGAACGCCACCTATGAGCAGACCTATGATGATCATCACGACTGCCAATTCGACCAGCGTAAAGCCGGCCTCTGACCTGCGGCCCGTACAGAGTTTGTTAACCATTTCAGTTCTCCTTCTTTCTTTTGTTGATTTAACCGTAAACCGAGGGAATCCCCTTAAGGACTAGCGGGATTAGTTTACACCAATTTTCCGCATACCTTAATACCCCATTTTCACCAGCTTGCCGGACAGCGGTTAATGAAAGATTAAAGCAGACACGTACACCGCTTCGCCCTGTTAATATGTGTACGCATATTGTTGAAATGAGCAGAGATAACCATAGTTATAGCTGTTCCAAATAAGAATTCGACACCCAGCCCCGTCATGCCCGTTTCAGGCGGGCATCCGATCTGACATTGAAAATGTTGTTTTCTCTTGCCGGATCCCCGCCCAGGGCGGGGATGACAACTATCGATGTGTCCAATTCTTAATGCAAATGACTATATTATGGCTTTTTTACCTTCGCGGTACTGGCTGGGACTCTGGCCGGATAGTTCCCGGAAGACACGATTAAAGGATGCAATGGAGTTAAACCCCACCTCGGACGCGACAATCTTGATAGCGGCATCCGTTTCCGTCAGCAGCCGTTTGGCGTCCTCCACCCGTTTTTCATTGAGAAGCTGCGGAAAGGTCTTGCCAAAGCGAAGGTTTATGATTTTAGAGACCGCAAATTCAGGCATTTCCAGTTCCCGCGCCAGATCTGCCCGGTTATAGCCGGGTTCATGATAAACCTTTTCCATTTCGATTTTGTGTTCGATTTTCCTGGCAATATCCATTTCGCCTGCGCTCAACTCCTGCGCCGGCGCCGCAGCGCGGTTGATTATATACATTGCCTGAGGATAAATGCGGAACAGGCTGGTCCCGGCAAGATAAGCGCAAGCAATGCCCAGCAGTTTGCGCGTCATTTCCGCATCCGCCGCAGCCATCACGGGCGTCAGCCCCAGCAGCATCGCCGCCAGAAAACCGAGATTGACGAGAATAAGCGTCAATACGAGCCAGTAGCGGTCTTTTCCGACTTTCTGTGAATGAAGTTCGGCCACAATGTCCCGGCGGCTCCAGACTGCCAGCATGCTGACCACGCCCGCGCCTATCCCCATGACGATCAGCCATTCATGCATCATCGGGCAATGATCCGGCATCAGGCATAACTGATCCTGTAGAGCCATATAACGCGCCGCAAACCATGCAACCGGTATCAGAAACAAAACCCAGAACGCCTGCACGGGCGGCGCACGGGTTATGTGCAGAAGCTGATAAACCAGCAGCGCCGCCAGCGGCGGCCCGCAAAACCACGCGCCCCATTGCGCCTCGGCATAATAGGGAACGTGCGGCAGCAGAAACCGCTGCCCGAAATCCATCAGGAACGCTGCGGCGAGAACAAAGAAGTATAAGAAAGGAACCGCCGCCCGCCTGAAATCGCCGGAACGGAACGCCATGTAGACAAGCAGGTAGACGCATTGCGCCAGCCCGATCATGGCAATGATTTCAGATATGTTAAAATTAAGCCCGGACATCGTATGGTTATTCTACAGCCCGTTTATAGCCTTGCAAAGCGGATGTTCGCGCGCGGATTCTGGCGTCAAGAGCCTTTCGCAAATATAACCGGCCATAAAGCGAACCTCCGCAGGGTCCATTTTTTCCGCGTCGTTTTGCAGAATGGACATCATCATTTCATAGGCCGTGCGCTGGTCGCCCTGAGCCGCCATGATGAAGCTCGGCATCTGGCGCATCCATGCCGGGCGGCCCTCCTCCCACAACGCCGACAGTTTTTCCGCCAGAACCAGCGCACGATTCAGGTCGCCCTGAACGAACCGGGCCAGAAAGACGGCCTGCGCCAGGTAACGCCATTTCTGCCCTTCGGACCGGGCGCCGATTTCCTCCAGATAGTCTATTACGGGCGTCAGGTTATCGGGATCCTGCGTTCCCGCATAGTAATACGCCGCCAGGAACGGAATGTAGTTTGAGTGGGAATCCAGCGAATCTTCAAGAAAAAACCAGTTCTTCAGCGCACCGAAATCATATTCGGACAAAGGCGTCACCCGCCCGCCGTAATCGCCCATGTTTTGCAGCATAATTCCTATGGCGCGGTAAGCGAACTGCTCATCCCCTATGCCCATCATGGCAGCCCCTGCGCGCGCAGGGGCCGGCGGAACGTTCGCCCATTCCGAACGCAGGCCATGAGAATGGATCCAGAAAAAAATATTGGCGGCGAGAGACGCGGCAAAAAAAAGATAAACAAGACGGTTCCGCGCAGTGCATTTCATCAGAATTGCCTGCGGATCAGATCGATCAACGCCGCAGTAATCAGCAATGCCGTAAACACGATACATTGGCTAAAAATGAACAAAAACCCGATTCCGTCCCCCGGCCCATAGAGCAGCCACGTCGTCTGCGCCATCAGATCAAGCCGTGGGATCACAAGGGATATGCCGTACATCACGCCGGCCATAAGCCTGTAGGCGGACTCGTGCGCGCCTGTCTCCAGAATACCCAGAATTTCCCCCATAAGCCGCGCCAGGACATAAAGGCCCGCCGTCGCCATCGCCCCGCCGACGGCGGTACTTATCACCATCGAAAAAAACAACGCCGCATTGATAACAATAATGTACTCGGCCGCCAAACTGACCCCCCAGAGCGTCAACCCCGCCATATCCTGGTGTGGAGAAACGATAGCAACCGCAAGAGCAACAAAAAAAGCCGTTATCAATGCAAGAATTGAGAAAGCCAGCGAGTGCGACAGAAGGAACGCATGGCGGCTCAGGGGCCGGGCAAGCATGTAATCAACATCCCGCGTATCGAAAGCCCGCCGGATATAAAAAACAGCAAACAGCAAAAGCCCAAGAACGCCGGAAAAATGCAATCCTGCGGCCGCAAACACCAGCGTAAACTTTTCGGACTCAATGACGGCGGAAGATCCGATAAAAACAGCGATACTGATTCCCAACGCAGCCATAAGAAACAAAGACAATAAAAATCTGTCCCTGACGGCCGCCTTAAGAATATACCTGACAAGCGGCAAGGATATTGTCATTAGGTGGCCTGCCCTGAATTACATCTTCAGCGGACGCCGGTCTCCGGAGAAGGACTTGTACAGGTCTTTATCCGTATCATGCACGCCTCCCGTACCGTCGATAATCGTTGCCTTCAGGAATACGACGAGCTCGGTCTTGGATATCCTGTCCGATTGCGTGCGGAAGAGTCCGCCGAAAACAGGAACCTCGGAAAGAACCGGCACGCCAACCTGCTCTGATTGCGTTCTATCCTGCATCAGACCGCCCATAATGATGGCCTGCCCCGAACCCAGGTTCACGACTGAATCCATCTCCTGGATATTGACGACCGGGACCAACGACTGCACGCCCTGAATGTTGTTCTGTGCCGTCACAAACTGCACCGAGGGGTCCTCGACGAAATCGGTAATCCGTGTAATCGTAGGCCGGACAGCCATAGAAATCGTGTTGCGATCGAGATCGATGGAAGGCTGCACATTAATCAAAACGCCCTCTGGAACGTTTTTGATCTCGCTGTCGATGTTTGTCTGAATCGTGTTGTCCGTCGTTGTGACATCAATATCCAGCTCGAAATAAACGCGGTTATCGGCAACATTAAGCACTGCCGACTGATTGTTTAGAACCGTCAGGCGCGGACTGGCCAGCGCATGGACCGTCCCGTAACGGGAAACAGCCTGAACAGCCGCAGAAATATCATTGCCCGTATAGAATGCCTTGACCGACGAAGTGGCCGGCGTGTCAAAAAGCGGCGAGATGTTAGCTATGTTGTTCGCCGCATTCGTGCCCTGCCCCAGGGCGCCTATACTTCCTGCCGTGTCGAAAGCAATCCCCGTCTGCCCGCCGAGAAAGTCAAACGCTATCGTCCCCCAGTCGATGCCTGCGGAAAACTCGTCATTGAGCGACACCTCAAGAACCTTTGCCTCGATTAGAACCTGCGCGGTGACGGCGCGG
Organism: Pseudomonadota bacterium; assembly: GCA_016198545.1. Taxonomy (GTDB): domain Bacteria; phylum Pseudomonadota; class Alphaproteobacteria; order Micavibrionales; family Micavibrionaceae; genus JACQIJ01. The sequence continues at coordinate 1,296 of JACQIJ010000027.1, read as the reverse complement.
CGCAAATCTTTCAGATATTCCGCGACCAGCTTGTGCTGCCGCTCTGTGGCGTAAACCGATATCATCCCGGCCTGCTTGTTAAGAGCAAAAGAGGATTTTGAGGCATCCGCCTCCGCCTCTCCCGGCGTTGTTGTTTGCGCCGAAGGATCCGTCGGCAAGGATGAAACCTGAAGCACTGCGTTCGGCGGCTGCACCTGGACTGCCGGCTGCGCGGATTGCCCATCGGCGGATGCGCCTTCAGCAGGCTGCGCCACGACCGGCTCCACCGGCGCGGGATTCGGCGCAACCGCAGTAATTTGCGGATCAGAGCCCGTTTTAAGCCTGCCCCTGCTTTCCGCTACGCCCAGCATCTGCGCGATATTGACATCCAGCTCGCCCCAAAAATTCGCCTCGCTCTCGCTGGCGGCCTGGAACTGGGAGCCCGTGTTCGTGCCTTCGCCGGAAACGACGGCAACATCGTTCCGTATCGATCCGCTGTTTTTGCGTATGTAGCTCAGGTAATCAATTTTGTAGGTTTTGTTATACGGCGTATCGAGCTCAACGCGCAGACTCTCGTCCTCAAACTTGTAACGCAGCCCCGCTATCTCGGCAATCTTCTCCACGACCAGATCAAACGGCTTGTCCCGCGCCGTAAAGATAACGGAACCCGTAATGCGCGGATCCAGTTCGATATCGTAATTTGCCTGATCCGCCAGCTCAAAAAGCGCGTCGCGCAACGGCACGGTCTGGTTCACGGAAACGGAAACCAGTGGCATGGGTTTTAAATTCTCCGAAGGGTTCGCCACATAGGGCTGCAACGACGGTATGCCTGCATTCACACCCACAGCGCCCGCCTGCTCCGTCGATTCCGGAAGCCGCGGCGCAAGCGCATCACGGTAATCCTGAAACTCCATATTGTTTGCGCGGTCCACTTTCATATGGTTACGCGAAAGGTCGCATCCGGCCAAAATCCCGACTGTCGCAAGAATTCCTAGACCGAGAGCGAACCGGCTGACCATTCCCCGCGAAGAATCTATTCCAAAAATCATGGCGTTTTTTCCATTAATGAAGTTAGAAGTTACAAGATAACTGAACCGTTGCGAACGAATGTCGCCCCCACAATCTATAACATAACGTGAATGTCATACAAAGACCAACGAAAATCTTGTTAGACAGAACTCAAACGGCTTTTCCAGGCAGGCCGCGGAAGAAAGATGTTTGACCGCCTCCTTGTTCTTCCCATCGGTAAAACTTTTGCTCCCCGGACTCCTGTCTCGGAGTTTTTTTTAAGGCCAAGCTTCACAGCATTCATAAGAG
>JACQIJ010000008.1 GCA_016198545.1 Pseudomonadota bacterium | reverse complement strand
CCGCGTATTTTATGATTTGCCCTGTCGTTCCTTTGGACATTTGCCATTTATCCGTTGCCTGCGTCAAAGATCATTTCCTGCCGATGTTTTTCGTTATGCCGCCGACGGCGCTGCCCGCTTCGCTCAGAACGCCGCCGATTTGCTGTTCGGCGATGGAGATGTTGCGGATCAGGTTTTCAGCGGCGTCGGACATCGTATCGCCGAAGCTTTGCGTGGAGTTGCCCATCCAGCGCAGGATCTGGTTCGGCACGAGGTCCACCATCTTGAAGGCCGCGACAGCCTGCAGATACACGATAATCGCGTACAGTACGGTAAAGAAGAACTGATCGATTGCGTCGCGCTTGAATTCAAGGCTGCCCGTGGCGCCGAAATTTTTCGCGGCCGTCGAATCCTCGAAGCCGGTCAGGTTCGAAACCGCCAGCGGAAATATCTCATGCAGAACCCAGACCTGCGCCGCGAAAATCGTGATGGCGCCCAGCAGGCCGAACACGATGAGAATCGGCCTCAGGAACACTTCGAGAATAAGGTAATAGCCGCCGATCGCCGCCTGTCCGGGCAGGCCGTCGCCGTCGATCCGCAGATGCGCCAGCGCCCACAGCGGCACGCCGACCATCGCTTCGAATATGCCTTTGACCCACCCGCCGACGGCGAAGAAAAAGTAAAGGAAGGGCAGGAAGGGGACGACGTAATAAAGGATAAATCCAACCCCGAGGCCGATCATCGCGACATTGAAGAAGAAGCTCGAGGCCGCGGAGGCAAGGTTTCCGATTGCATGCCCCGAGCCGATTGCGGCCCCAATCCCGCCGATCAGGGCCATGCCGAGGTTGCTTATCGCGCTTTCGATCAGGCTTTTGCCTATGGCCACAAGCTGTGCCAGCGGATGGATGCCGGGATTTTTGAGCAGGTTGTAAAGCCCTTCGATGCCCAGTACCGAAATGATTGCGTCCACGAATACGTTGTCGGTGTGCTTCTGGTGCATGTCTTTCCACAAATCGTATGCGGCGAATTCGGCCTTCGCTATGGCGTTGTCGGCCCTGGTCTGGTCGTAGACGGGGACATTGTTCGCCGATACGGGGTTGAACATCTCGCGCCCGCGGATGTCCTGGTTCTGCTTCGCTTTCTGCTCGCGCACATTTTCCATCGCCAGCGGGTATTTGCGGACATAGGGCAGGCTGTGCGCCGAAGCGATCAGAACGCCGTTTTTCTGCGCGATCTTGTTGTACCATATCGCCGCCCCGCCCCAGCCCAGCTGGTCGATGCCCGTCAGCGTCCAGTCGGCGGTCTGGAGTTGTAAATCGGTTCCCTGAACAATGATGTCGGTTATTTGCTGCCGGTAGGCCTGGATAAGCGTCTCCATATCGGCAACGGCGGGTATCGGGCAGGTCGGGCAGGCATCCGTCAGGCCGCCTGTGCCGTTTTCATCGATGCCGTAGCGCCGCGCGATGTTTTGCCCCCAGATTTGCATGTTTGCGCCCGCGCCCGCGCCGTTCCAGAGTTGATAGATCAATCCGTAATATTGACTCATGATAAAATACGCGCCCTCATCCGGGTTCTCGCTCGGTACGACGGTTTGCAAACCGACTTCGCCGCACACGGGAAGGACGTTGCCGGGTTCCCCGTTATAGGCCGGGCCGGCCGGCCCGGCCGCGCCGCCCGCGGGCGCGCCGAAGTAGTATTCGCCGAACCGTACGACGATGTCCCCGTAGTTGTAAAACTGCAATGCGGCATTGTAATCGGCATCAAGCGCCCGCCGCCCGCCACTGCCGTTGCGCGTGTCCTTGACCAGCCATGCCTGGATATCCCGTCCTTTAACAACCTCTTCGGCATGGCGGCATGTTTGCATGACGGTAAAAAATTCCAGCAGCGATACGGGCTCCGGCGTATTCGGCATTGCGATCAGCTTGTCGTTTCGTCCCGCAAGGCTTTCCCCGCCCACGCCGTTGCCGGTGATGGCGCGCGACCGGAACAGGTTCCATGCGTTGGTCGCGAACGCTCCGCCGAACTTGGCCGCGTACAGGACGATATATTGCGCGCTGTTAAGGCCGCCCGCGGAACCGCCGGGACCGGGGTTGGCCTGAATGCTCAGGGGTATCAGCAACCCGAGCGCGGCAACGAGGCGCAGCGGCGCCCAGACATGGTTGAAACGGCGGCCGAACGGCGTGCCGCTTTCGGCAGTTTCGGCGGCGATGGCAACGACGAAATAAAGAAGAATCAGGACGGCAATCACCAGAAGCCCGACGCTGTACAGCTGGAACATCGCGTGCAGGGCGCGGTGAAACGGCCAGGGCCAGACGCCTTCGGGCATCGCGTTGGGGTTCAGGTCGCCCATGACGAAACAGGCCGTGTTCAGCGCAACGCAGGTGCCGCCGCCGCCGATGGCCGTGAAGATGCCCGGCACGCCGAATACGCGGTCGAGCATGACATAGGCGACGTCGTGCGTCGCCGTCGGGCTCAGGAAAAACCCGGCGAAATTGGTCGGCATGGCGGCCTGCGCAATGCCGGTCGTTGCCGCCATAAGGAGCATGGCGAACTGGAAAAACAGCAGGACCAGGCCGAACATGATCAGAAAATACACGATGACCTGGTCCGCGTTTTCCCGGCGGAATTTCAGATTGCGGCCTGCTTCGACCATAACATGGCGGATGCCGAACCGGCCCATGTTGGCGGGCAGAAGATAAGGATGCCCCGGCGGCAGAAGGCGCATGGAACGGTATATCTGCGCCATGAAAAAGGCGACGAACCGGAAGCCCGAGGCGAACAGCTCCCGCAGCCGCGGCAGGATCGCCGGGAGCGTTACATATTTTATGACCTGCTTTGTCGTTACGTTCATTTTTTTTGTTTCCGGTACATGCTTTTAATTCAAGATTTCCTAACTGCCCACAATCTTCGGACCTTTTGAACCCAGAGACTCCGTAAGCGTTTTTATGCCGGCGCCGGCGCCGCGACCGAGGCCAAACGCCGCGCCTTGCGCCGCGCCCGTCAGCTGTCCGCCGATCTGGCGCACGCCGATCGTGCTGTAAAGCAGGAAGTTCTCGGTCGGATTGCCCATCAGGTTGCTGAACGACCTTGCGCCGCTGCCCATCCAGCGCATGATGTTTGATGGAATCTGGTCGATCATCTTGAAGGATGACAGCGCAATCAGATACACCAGAATCGTGTATATGACCGTGTAGAAGAATTCATCGATGACATCGCGCCGCCATTGCGAATTCGCGGGCAGCGCGGCGCCGATATTGCCCTGACATCCCTGGCACTCGAAACCGGTCGTATTCTGCACGACCAGCGTGAAGACGCCGTTCAGCGTCTGTACCATCGCGTAAAACACGGCTATGCCGGCGATCAGGCCGAAAACGGTCAGAATCGGACGCACGAATATCTCGAAAATCAGAAAGTATCCGTTCAGCGCCGCCTGTCCCGGCAATCCGTCGCCGTCGATCCGCAGATGCGCCAGCGCCCACAGCGGCGCGCCGACCATAGATTCAAAGATGCTCTTGACCCATGCGCTGACGGCGAAGAAGAAATAGATAAAAGGCAGGAAGGGCAGGACATAGTAAAGGACAAATCCCAGGGACAGGCTGATGGTCGTGAAGGAAACGGCCATTTTCCCGGCCGCCTGAAGGAAGCCGGTTCCAAGCTGGTTGTTCATGACGGACATCATGCCGCCGCCGGCGGAGAAGACGAGTCCCGTCATCAGGTTCCGCACCGCCGAATCCATCATGCCTTTGCCGAGGGCGACAAGCTTCGCCAGCGGATGGACGTTGTCTTGGTCGCGCATGTTGAACAGGCCGTCAAGGCCGAAAACCATATTGATCACGCTGTAAAAGAGATTCGACTGCGCCGTCTGGCTGCTCCAGTCGGCGTTGGAAGACGATGGCGCCGTCCAGTACTTATAGGCATCGTTCAGGGCGGCCGCAACCTGGATTTCGGCCGGGTTGGGGAACGTTGCGTCTATATACCCTTCCTTGAGGTAGGGGCTGAAAATCTCTTTTTGATCGTTGCCCTGGTTTTGCGAGCGGCGCTCTTCGCGCACAAGTTCCATGATGGCGGGGACCTTGCCGGGCGTCGGCACGGCCCGTGCCGCGCCCTGCATGGCGCCGTTCCATTGCGCAATCTTATTGTACCACATGCCCGCGCCGCCCCAGCCGCGTACCATGATGTCATTTGTCATGAGGGTAGATGTAGTGCCGAGCATGGTCTGGTAAGCGGGCTGCATGATGTTGCTGATGAGGGTTTTATAGCCGGTATACATGTTGTTTTTAAATCCCTCGGGCGGCATTTTCAGAGGATTGTCTACGCCCCCGAAAAACGGCCCGCCGGGGCAGGCAAATCCTATGGCCGTTTTATTCGAAAGATGGAGGCAGGCCGCCCTGACGCCAAAATTGCTGAAGTTCGCGTCGTACCACATCTGTACGACCCAGTTGAAATAGGCTTGCTGCGCCTGCATGGCGCCCAGATAGAACATATCCCTCGTATGAATGGTTATATCGCCGCAAATCGGGCCGACGCCGCCGGTATCGTTGGGAAACTTCGTTTCGTCCTTATGTCCGAACCGGATAAGTATATCTTCGTTATTGTACCAGGACACGGCGGCAGCCCAGGGAAAGCCCAGCGTCACTTCCTGCGCGTCGTACGGTTTTCTGATTAAGTATGGCCTTATATCGAGTTTCAGGTTGCCGTTGACATCTTTATAGACCGCTTCCGTGGCGATTTCGCAGGCTTTGGCGATCATCATGAATTGCACGACGTTGTCGATATAATAAAATTCGGGGATGTTGGCTATCAGACGCGGTTGCGCCGCGCCCGGATCTATGCCCGTCGCGTTCTGCAGGTTCAGCGCAGTGTTGTATACGATCCATCCGTTCGTGGCGAAGCTGGAGCCGAGCTTGGCGGCGAACAGCGTGATGTACTGCGCGCTGTTCAGGCCCCAGTTGATCGGAACCAGAAGCCCCAGCGCGGCGACAAGGCGCAGCGGTGCCCAAACATGGTTGAAGCGGCGGCCGAACGGCGTGCCGGTCGTTGCGGTTTCACCGACCGTTATGACGACGTAGTAAAGGAATATCAGAACGCCGGCCAGGAGGATGGCGGTGTTGTAGAATTTGAACATGTCGTGCAGACCCAGATGGAACGCCGTCGGGAATCCACCCGAAAGAGCGACGGGGGGCCCCTGCTGCCCGCCGGGCAGAGGCGAGCAGGCTGCGCCGGTCGATACGCACGAATTGAACAGCTGCGGTATGCCGAAAATGCTGTCCAGCATCATGAAGGCGATATCAAAGGTCGGATTCTGCGTTTGAAAGATGCTGAGGAATCCAAGGCCGCCGCCGGTGAAGACCGGCTGGACAGCCAGCGCGAAGATCAGCAATGCGAATTGCGCGATCAGAACGACGAGGCCGGCCAGGAGTACGGTGAAGACGACGATCTGGTCTATGTTTTCTTTTTTGAATTTCAGGCGGCTGGCCGCTTCGGAGATGACATGGCGGATGCCGAACCGGCCCATGTTGGCGGCCTGAAGGTAGGGGTGTTCCGGCGGTAAAAGCCGTACAGCCGCATATACCATAGCCATGAGATAGGCGAGCCAGCCGAATCCCGAGCCGACAAGATCTTTTACGCGGGGTATAACCCCCGGTAAAAGCACGTATTTCGCTATATCCTTCCCTTTAATGGATTCGGCCACGCCCTGAAGCCCTCACACACAACATGCCCACATTATCATTATACCGCTTCACCCATGAT
>JACQIJ010000025.1 GCA_016198545.1 Pseudomonadota bacterium | reverse complement strand
GGTCTGACATGCTAAAAATGCTGTCAAATTTCATAAGGAAAAAGACAGGGAAAAATTGTCATGAGCATGAAACAAACACTGACAGGCCTTTTCGCAGCGGTTGCGGCAACGCTTGCCCTCGCCTGCCTGCCCCCCGCCGCGGCGAACGCCGCGGATGTCGGCTTCTGCGCCACCCCGCAAAAAATGACCGAGGTCCTGAAAGCGGAAGGACAGAGAACGCTTTCCTTCGGAAACCAGCGCATACTGATCGAGGAATTGCCCGACGGCAGAAACATTGCCGTGGACAAGGAGATCGGCCTGTTCTTCACAGCCAGCAAACCCGAGAGCAACGGATTCTCGCGCGTCGGCTATGTCATACAGGCGGACAAGCCCGTCGGTACGCCCGCGACGAAAATGTGCGTGGCCGACCGCATGCACGACGTGAAGCTTTACGATGCGCGCGAACCCGGCCTGCCCGAAGAAACCCTGATCAAAAGCACGCCCGAAGCTGCGGCAAAACAATGCGAAAAACTCGCCAAAGCCGATGTCATCTCGCGCAGCAGCTGCGGCTTTCATAACGATATGCTGAAGAAAGTATCGGCTTTGGGTGAACGCATCATGCTGCAGGGGCTGGGCGTCAAAAAACAGGACGACGGCACTTATACACCGAACGGAGCAGTCATTACAATCACCGCCAACATGACCGGCGACAAAACATCCCGCGACGGACGCGGGGGCATCCAGTACAGCTTCCTGCCCGGCGGCGCGTCGTTCCTGGCAAGGGTTTTCACCGGCACCGGCTATACGCAGACCGCGCTGAACGAACTGCCCGCACGCAACAGTTCCGACATCGCGAAGAAAAGCGCCCCGCCGGACAACAGTACGCCCGCGCAGCCGCCGGCGAAAATGGATATGAAACCGAGCTGAGCCCATATTTCTTCCCCCCCTGTCTGTCATTGCGAGCCGCCGAAAGCGGCGAGGCAATCCAGGACTCTTTGAAAATTCAGTATTTCTCCGGATTGCTCCGTCAGCTTCCGACGGCCCGCTTGCAATGACGGTAGCGCACTATGGTCGTTTGCATTGAGAATCGGACACATCAACAACCGTCATCCCCGCCCAGGGCGGGGATCCGGCAGGAAAAATATTTTCAATGTCAGACCGGATGCCCGCCTGAAGCGGGCATGACGGGGACGGGTGGCGGATTCTTATTTGAAACGACTTTATATCGAAGATTCCTCACATCCGTTCGGGATGACCAGAAAGAAAAACAGTCTCAGACGCCAAGGCCGCTGCCGATATTCTTCTCCGTTTGCGGCGCCTTACCGTCGTCCGGCGCCACATCGGGCGGCGTTGCAGCCGCGCCAGGCGGCGGATCGGCCGCCGCCCGGAAAGAAACGACCGTCTTGCTGGCATCCGCCGTTTCATTCCGCGGCGTCTGCCCGGCAGACCCGGCTTCGGCATACACCGCGGCGTGGAATGCACCGCCGATGGCTTTTCCGCCGCCCGCGGATTCTTTCAGTGACGCCAAAGCCGCCGCGCCTTGCTGTTGCACATCGTTGCTCTGCGTCCCATCGGCTTCGTTCCGGGTTCTGCTGTTAAAATTACCTTTATCATGGGCAACCTTCCCCGGCAGGCGATCATCATCCGCCTGCACTTCCGGAACGATCTTTTCAAATTTTTTCATCAGCGGATCGGATTCAAGCGTCTTTAATTCCCTGTCCTGATCTTCTGTCAGGCCGCCGGACTCGCGTTGCAATTCCATCAATTCCTTCCGGCGCTCCATAAGGCGACGAATGCGCTGCCACTCATCCTCCCCAATTCCTTTTTCCGCGGCGACTTTCTTATAACGATCCGGGTTCTCCAGAACCTTGTTGAACACTTTCAACGCCTCCGCATTCGTCATCCTCCTGCCGCCGATACTGGTCATTTGCGAATCCCACTGCTGCGGCGTCATGTAGCCGCCAACCATGCGGCGGAAATAATCGTTCATGCGCTGCTTCTCTTCCAACGCTTTCTTATCGGCTCCATATCCGCCAAAGCCCGCTATTTTGAAATTTCCGGCTTCGGCAAGATTTTGCATTTTCAGCATCTTTTCCTGCGACAGGGCGCCGCCCAGCGCAAAGACATTTTTGTCATCGCGGTCTTTAGCCCTGCGCTCCTCTTCTCTTGCTTCATCCGCGGATCCCTGTTGAAGACCGTCGCGGTATGAGAGACTCTCGGGATCTTCCGGCATGAGGGAATCTTCCGCTCCCTCATAAGGCGTCCAGACAAATGCGGGATTCTCCGCATCCGCATCGTCCGGCCCGGCATCATCCGGTTTTTTTGAATTCCCATCCGTCATATTCTTTTCCCACAACACGCGATGCGTTAACTTTTTAATCGCATCGCCGCTATCAATATGCCCGAACCGGATTAATATTATGCAAATTAATGATTGGATTTTAAATGCATTTTATCTATCCGCGCGGCGTTGCCGGGACGCAGGGGGAGGAGAGAATTTTATCTTTTTATATCAATGTGATAGATGGTTATCCGCAAGCGTGCGCGCATGCGCGGAGCGGGGCGTCAAAACGGCCTGAAAAAACCTTATTGTTTCAGCGCAAACGCAGCACAGGCAGGATCAAGTTTATACAGGCCGACAACACCAATATCCGTCGTGCGGTTTATGTTTCTGTCCTGCTTGATCGGCCCCGCAACCAGTTCTCCCGACTTGATATCCTTGGCGTAGAAAGAAGAATCCAGAACATCGGGATCTATATTCGCCTGCCATCTGTAGCTTTTACCATTCATGACAAGGCAGTCGTTTTTTTCAGGCCCTGATACCTGTTTCTCTTTTTCCGCGCCCGCCCCCAGCGCGGCGCCTGAAAACGCGGTAACCGCAAGGCCTACCGTTAAAGCCAGCGCCCTTACAAATCCTGTTCGCATTGTTTTCTCCCATCAAAAATGCCGAATAAGCGATTTATAACCTATTTTGTAATATTATGCAAATAAATCGGCCTGAAGGCCGATAAATGCCGGAAATTCATGCAAAATAACGAAAACCGGTACGCCCCGCATATAGTCGGTAAAGCGGCCTTCGCCTATGAATTCCTTTTCAAAGCCGGAAAGATAGAAATACCTGCCCAGCTTGTTGACGATTCCGCCCGCGATGTAAATGCCGCCGAACGCCCCCAAAGTCAAAGCAAGCGTCCGGGAGGCGCGCCCGAGAAAGGCCATCATCAGATCGAGCGATTCCCGACACAGCGGGCAAGACCTGTCCAGCGCGGCTGCGCTGATTTCATGCGGTTCACGATCCGGCAGGTCATCGCGCCCGTCAAGCCCGCGCAGTCCGTTATAGATGTTCACCAGCCCTTTGCCTGAACAGACGCGTTCCGCCGAAATATGGTGATATTTGTGCTTCAGAAGATATTCGAACAGATCGAATTCACGCCGCGTCTTGATCGGCATCGTCGCATGACCGCCTTCGCCAGGGACAGGTATATACCCCTCCCCGCCCCAGACGATCGAAGCCATGCCCAGTCCCGTGCCGGGACCGACGATCCCCTTCGGCGCGCGCGCCGCTGGAACGGCGGGTCCGGATACGCGCTGCAGATATTCCTGCCTCATATGCGGCACGGCGTGTGCCAGCGCCTCGAAATCGTTCATCAAGTGAAGGCTTTCAAGCCCCAGCGCCGCGGCGGTCTCCTTAACCGAAAAAGCCCACGGGTGATTGGTCATCTTGAATATATCGCCTGCTACCGGCCCGGCTATCGCCACCGCGGCGCGGCGTGGACTATTTTCCGGCTTCGCTATATGCAGATAGGATCGAATGGCGTCAGCCAGGTCCGCATAATCGGCGCATTGCAGGACATGTTCCTGATAAAAGCCATTCCTGTCGGCAAGAGCAAACCGCGCATTCGTCGCTCCTATATCGGCGATCAGTTCCCGCATGGACGCCCTTTCAGAAGTTCTATGTCAGACCGCCTCATGCCATGACTTCGACAGGCGCATCGCCGAGTTGATCAGGCCCACCATCGAATAAGTCTGAGGAAAATTCCCCCAAAGCTCATGAGTCTTGAAATCCATGTCCTCCGAGAGCAGGCCGACATGATTGCGTTTCGTCAACATCCATTCGAAGTGTTTCCGCGCCTCCTCAACCCGTCCCGAAGCCGCAAGCGCATCAATATACCAATAGGTGCAGACGGTGAAAGCGACATCGGGCTTGCTGAAATCATCCTTATAAACATAGCGGTACATGAGACCCTCATGCAGCAATTCCTTTTCAATCGCAGCGACGGTGCTGATGAATTTCGGATCTTTCGCGCCGATGAAACCCACCTCATGCAGAAGCAGCAGACTTGCATCCAGCTCGTCTCCGTCAAACGGCTCAACGAAGCTTTTCTTTTTATCGTTCCACGCGCGCTTCATGATTTCCTCGCGCATATGCCCGGCGTGACCTCCCCAATACCGCGCACGATCTTCGAGACCAAATTGCCGCGCGATTTTTGCCAGCCTGTCCGCCGCCACCCAGCACATAACGGCGGAAAACGTATGAACGCGACCTATCGTCCTGAACTCCCATATCCCGGCATCCGGCTTATCGAAGTTCCTGACGGCGCTTTCTCCAAACTTCTCCAGTCTGTGAAAATCCTCCAGCGACCCGGAACGCATCAGGCGCTTGTCAAAAAACGCCTGCGTCAACGCCATGATGACGCTGCCCCAGACATCGTTCTGCTGCTGCACATAGGCCTGATTGCCCACACGCACAGGACCCATGCCGCGATAGCCGCGCAGGTGTTGGGCCTCGTATTCCTCTATCTTGTCCTGCAATGCGATCCCGTACAAAGGCTGCAGATCCCTACCTTCGGCCATCAACGCCGCATTCATGATGTAGCGGAGATAGTCCTCCATCGTTTTCGTCGTGCCCAGGCGGTTCAGCGCATTGATGACGAACAGGGAATCGCGCAGCCAACAGTAACGGTAATCCCAGTTCCGGGCCGATCCCGGAGATTCGGGGATTGATGTCGTCATGGCCGCCACAACGGCGCCGGTTTCCTCGAACGTGCACATCTTCAACGTTATGGCCGAACGAATAATTTCATCCTGCCATTCGAAGGGAAGAGCCAGCCCGCGCGTGAAATCGCGCCAGTAGCGCGTCGTATTCTCCAGATACTTCCGCCCGATTGTTTCAATGTTATGCGTCATTGGCTCATCCGGCCCCAGCATGAATGTGTATTTCCGGTCTACCATGAAGGACACTTCGTCGCGTACATAGGACACGGGCGCATCCGTGGACAGGCGCAGGATCAGTTCCGATGACACAAAACGCAAGTGGTTGCTGCCCCGTGAAACGACCGGCGGCGTCGAACCGTAATTGAAACGCGGCCGAACGCGGACGCGGACGCGGGGCGTACCTTTAACCGGCGCGGCAATTCTGCATATCATCGCCGGCTTGAAAAAACGGCCGTAGTGAGAATGGCGCGGCGCAAAGTCGGTAATCTTCAAAACGCTTCCATGCGAGTCGTAAAGATATGTCTCAAGAACCGCCGTGCTTTCGATATATTTCTGCTCACTGCGCTCACAATCGATCATGTCGAAATCCCAAAAGCCCCACTCGCAGGGATCATCCTCCGGGTTCGCTGCGCCGTTGACCAGCGAACAAAAAACAGGATCGCCATCAAGTTGCGGCATGCACGACCATACGATTTGCGCCTTTTTATCGATCAGGGCCGTAAAGGTGCAGTTTCCAATCATGGCAAGATCAAGCGTACTCATGTTATATCTGTCATCCTGATATTAGAAATTAACGTGAAAGATGCCTCATTCTTAACGCAGCATTCCGATAACGCAAGGGAAAATAGAGGCTTCGATTTACTTTTCCGTCTTATATGTTAGAAGTGCGATATGGCTAAAATACTCATTGCTGAAGATGATTCCTCAATGCGACATTTTCTTAGGATGGCGCTGGAGCGTGCCGGCCATGAAATCGAGACCTGCCCAGACGGCATGGAAGCCCTTCAGACGCTTGAGACCGGTCAGGAGTTCGATTTGCTTCTGGCCGATATCGTCATGCCTGGAATGGACGGGATTGAACTTTCGCAGAAAGCCACTGTTTTACGGCCGAATTTAAAAGTTATGTTTATTACGGGCTTCGCCGCCGTCGCTATGGGGCAACGAAACCCGGAGCATGAAAAGGCTCATGTATTGTCAAAACCTTTCCATCTGAAAGACCTTGTAGATCAGGTAGAAAGCCTCCTCGCGGCTTAAAAAAAAGCTTGAAAAACATCCCGTATCCGACTATTGATACGCCTGATCCCCGGACCGGGCACGTAGCTCAGTGGTAGAGCACTATCTTGACATGGTAGGGGTCGCAGGTTCAATCCCTGCCGTGCCCACCACTTGCAAGACCGGCCGCATTCTATGACCCTGTTAAAGCCCACAATCATCCTGTTCGATATGGACGGCACGATCGTCCGCCACCTTCACCCGTGGCTTCTGCACGCGCTGGAGCGTACAGACGATTTCACCCATAAATGCGCAAAACTGTTTTCAAAGATTTTCCGCCGAAAAATCGATGCTCCGCCGCTTGTGGAGTTCCGCGGCGGCAAACGGCGCAAATTACTGGTCCACCGCGCGATGCATTCATTCCGGCGCAAACCCGTTGAAGAAATCGTAGAGCCATGCCCGGGAGTTTACGATGTGCTCGATCTCCTTTCCGCCAACGGGGTCCGCATGGGACTGATCAGCAACGGGCTGGGGAAAGGATACGGACACGATGTCCTGAAAAAATTCGAGATGGAAAAATACTTTGAAGTCACCGTTTTCCGCGAGGACATCACGCGACCCAAACCAAACCCCGACCCCATCCTGCAGGCATTGCAGGCTCTGAAGAATCCGCCGGAAAAAACGGACCACATCTGGTATATCGGCGACAGACACAAGGACATCAAGGCCGCGCTGGCAGCGGATATCCACCTGCCCTGCGACATACAACCTGTTGCCTACACGCTGAACGCCGCCATTGCCGTGCTGGAACATAACCTCGGCCCCGACCACATATTCATGGCGTGGCCGGACATGGAAGCGAAGCTGCAGAAAATTCTATCGGATAGTTAACGGCTGCCACACCGTCAGCGCATCGGATTGCCGTACAAGACTGTAGCGCTGGGCCAGGGTGCCGATACCGCGCCCCATATGCACGGTCTTCCCTATCAGATCCGCCATCTTTTCAAAAACCGACAAGGGACGGGGAAGGACAACGATGCGCAGGTCGCGCCGGTCCGTTGCGCCAAGTTCCTTCGCCGCATAATCAAGCGCGGCATCCAGCCCGCCAATTTCATCGACAAGCCCGTTCGCAACAGCCTGCTTTCCCGTCCAGACATGGCCGCGGGCGATGCGTTCGGCTTTTTCCTTGGTCATGCCCCGCCCTTCCGCGACACGGGAAATAAAGCCGTCGTAAATCGCATCCATCATTCCGTTCATGGCCGCGGTTCCGGATTCATCGAACGGATTATTGAAGGAAAACATATTGGCATTCGCCCCGTAATCGACGCTTTCCCAGTTGATGCCCACCTTGCCCCACAGACCGGCAAGCGACACCTTGCCGCCTGCAACGCCAATCGAACCCGTCAGCGTCCCCGGCAGAGCGAAAATGCGGTCGGCGGGCGCAGCAATCCAGTATCCGCCCGAGGCCGCAGCCCCGCCCATCGACACAATGACCTTCTTACCCTTCGTTTTCGCGCGCAGAATGGCACGGCGGATGGTTTCGCTGGCCACAGGCGATCCTCCGGGGCTGTCGATGCGGATTACGACGCTTTTTATATCCTCGTCATTCGCCGCATCGACGATGTCCGCCGCAATGTCGTCCGCCGCTACCATGCCGTCGCCGTATCCGCTCTGCACGATCGTACCGACGATGTACACCAGCGCAACGCGCCGCTTTTTTGCGCCTGCGGGGACGGCAGCCTTATGCACTGCGGAATAAACGTATTCCTCGACATCCACAAAAATATCGTCGAACTCTCCGTCCGGTTTGCCGGTAGCACTCTGACTCTCTTTTTCCTGAAGAACCTCAAAATCGTCAATGTAATCAACAAGTCCGGCATCAGCCGCCGCCGCATCCATGAACAGCCCGCGGTCGACCAGCGCGCGGATTCCGCTCGGCTCCATTTCACGCCCCTGCGCTATGCCGGAAACCATGTCCTCCGCGATGTCATTGACCAGCCCTTCCATCATCCGGCGGCTTTGCGGCGACATTTCCCGCGCCGATGCGCTTTCAAACACGTTCTTGTATTCCTTGCGCGTGAAGAACTGCGGCTCAACGCCAATTTTCTCAAGCGCGCCGCGGAAAAACGGCATTTCCACGCTTATGCCGGCAATGGAAACTTCTCCCATCGGCTGCATCCATATTTCATCAAACGCCGAAGCGAGATAATACGACCCAAGCCCCCGCCCCATTTCGCCGTAGGACGCGGCATATATGTAGGCAGGTTTCCCCGACGCCCGGAAACGCAGCAAGGCCGCGCGCAATTCCTGCAACTGCGCGACGTTCATTTCAAGACTCTTCAGGTCGACGACGATGCCGGTTACCCTCTTATCTCCGGCAGCAAGGTCAAGCGCATCGACAACATGGCGCAGGGTCATCATGGGCGGCCCGAGACCATAGGGAACTGCAACATCCTCATGCTCGGGGAAGCCTCCATCCAGCGGCAGATAGAGGGCAAACTTACCCGGCAGCGCGCGCGGCGCACCCGTGCCGACTCCGGCTGAAAGAATCGAACCCATTATTACGCCCAGCAGAAAAATCGCGCCGAATGTCATCAGAAGGCGTTTGAACGCCGTCCAGAAAACATAACGCACCAACCTCCGTCTGGGCGGCTTCGGGGGTTCAGGCTTTACGAATATCGATCCCTGTCTCATGGAAACACCTTTTATGCGCACTGCGCCTTATGCCGCAGCCAGTGATCGGCCAGAGCGCAGGCCATCATCGCCTCCGCCACCGGCACGCCGCGTATGCCGACGCACGGGTCATGACGGCCCTTCGTAACGATATCCGTTTCGTTGCCGTGGATATCGATAGTCCTGCGCGGGGTTAAAATAGAGCTTGTCGGCTTGAACGCCATGCGCACGACGATATCCTGCCCCGTTGAAATGCCGCCGAGGATGCCGCCCGCGTTGTTCGATAAAAATTCCGGCCCCTTGCGGATTTCATCGACGTTCTCCTCCCCTCCCAGTTCGACGCAGCCAAAACCCACGCCGATTTCCACGCCCTTCACGGCGTTTATCGACATCATCGCCTTGGCAAGTTCCGCGTCCAGTTTGTCGTAGACCGGCGCGCCGAGCCCGGCCGGAACGCCGCCGGCGACGACTTCGACGATCGCGCCCACGCTCGTTCCCGCCTTGCGGCGCTCGTCGATAAACGATGACCATTGACCCACGGCCTTCGCATCGGGACAGAAAAACGGGTTTTCATCGACCTGCGCCCAATCCCAGTTATCGCGGCTTATTTTATGCGGGCCGATTTGAATGACAGCAGCGCGAATGGTTATTTCAGGAACTATTTTCCGCGCCACCGCGCCCGCCGCGACGCGCATCGCCGTTTCCCGCGCGCTCGACCGGCCGCCGCCACGGTAATCGCGGATCCCGTATTTCTCCTGATAAGTGAAATCGGCATGGCCGGGACGGAACTTATCCTTTATATCGTCGTAATCCTTCGACTTCACATCCTCATTGCGAATCAGAAGGCTGATGGGGGTTCCCGTCGTCCTGCCCTCAAACACGCCGGAGAGGATTTCCACCGTATCGGATTCTTTACGCTGCGTCGTGTAGCGCGACTGACCGGGTTTGCGCTTGTCGAGATATGTCTGGATATCGGCTTCGCATAAATCCATGCGCGGCGGCACGCCGTCCACGACGCAGCCGACCGCAGGCCCGTGGCTTTCGCCCCAGCTCTGATATTGAAACAATGTCCCGAAGCGGTTGCCGGTCATGCGGCTTCTGTCTTGCCCGCTTTCGGCGCTATGGACTGGAGAAGTTCCGCCGTGCCCGCGGCGGTGTCGACCGAGCACATGCCGATCAGGTGGTAACCGCTGTCGACATGAAGGATTTCACCGGTCACGCCGCTGCCCAGATCGGAAAGCAGAAACAGGCCGGAGCGGCCCACATCCTCGATCGTCACGTTGCGGCGCAAAGGCGCATTAAGCTCGTTCCATTTCAGGATATAGCGGAAATCGCCGATGCCGCTGGCGGCCAGCGTTTTAATCGGCCCCGCCGAAATCGCATTGACGCGGATGTTCTTCGGGCCGAGATCGGCGGCAAGATAACGCACCGAAGATTCCAGCGCCGCCTTCGCCACGCCCATGACGTTGTAGTGCGGCATTACACGCTCCGACCCGTAATAGGTCAGCGTCAGCAGACTGCCGCCCTCGTTCATCAGCGGCGAGGCACGCTGCGCTATCGCCGTAAATGAATAAGCGGAAATATCCATCGTCTTGAGAAAATTCGCGCGCGTGGTGTTCAGATACAGGCCATCAAGCTCGTTCTTGTCCGAAAACGCGATGCAATGGACGACGAAATCCAGCCCGCCCCATTTTTCCTTGATAGCGCCGAAAACCTTGTCGAGGCTCGCCTCATCGGTCACGTCGCAGGGCAGAACGATATCCGACTGGACGCTTTCGGCCAGCGGACGCACGCGCTTTTCCAACGCCTCTCCCTGGTAAGTGAAAGCCAGCTTCGCCCCGGCATCGGAAACGGCCTTTGAGATGCCCCAGGCGATGGAACGGTCGTTCGCCACTCCCATGATCAGGCCGCGCTTTCCGGCCATTATTTGCTGCGATTGCGTCATGGCATGCATCCTACACATTTCCCCCTTCCCGTCCAGCGTCTTGTCGGGAAAACCGGAACCAGGCGGGCATATGTATAAATAATATGAAAATATTAGCCGGTGGCCGCCCTGCGCTGCTCTTCCATTCCCATCGACAGAATATAGGGATCGGATTTCTGGCGGGCGATGAAATCTTCCTTCGATGCCATGCCCTGCCAGTTGATGCCTATGAGACTCTGGGCAACCGCGCTGCCGAGCGTCCCGCCGGGGCCAAGGATAATAACCGCGTCGGGCGCGAATTCCTTCACGCCGACCTGCACCGCGCGGGTGAAATCGTAATATGCGTATACCTGGTGACCGAAGGTGTAATCCCACATCTCATGCATATCGGTGGCGTGCGGCGTCCAGACATGCCCGCGCCCGTCGATCAGCGGGATCGACAGATGCCGGAACAAATCGTCATGCAGGGTCGTACGGGCATGATCGGATATGGGTTTTAGCAACGGCGTGTGAAACGCTGCGTGATTGGCGATCCGCATCGGGAACTTCCCCTGCTCCGGCTTCAGTTCCTTTTCGAGTTTGTCGAGCGCCTCTTTCGTGCCGCCGAACACCAGCATTCCGCCGAGTTCGATGGAGACGTGCAGGCCGGGGATAGTTTCGATGAGATTCATGAGATATTCGCGACGCCCCGGAATGGACCGCCAGTTTTCATCGACCAAGGAATAGATCGTCTGCCCGCCGGTCAGGTTCTCATGCATCAGCGTTCCCATCGTGTTGATAATATGCAGCGCGTTCATATCCGTGGCCGCGCCGCCGCAGGCAAGGGCGATGTACCAGCCCATTGAATTGCCGGTGACAGCGACAATATCGAATTTATTACGGTCGATGGCCATAAAGTCCGCATAGGCGCAGGCGTAAATCAGCGGCGAGGCATTATCGCCCCGCGTGTGTTCGGCAAGGCTGTATTTTTCGCGGTTATCGAGGTCTGTGACCGTGGTCTGGGCATGTTCGCGGCGGTAAACGTCGACTGCGGCGATGAAATCTTTTCTATCCGGGTGCAGGCGGCGCAGATAGCCGAGTTCATCCTTGTTGTACGTTCCCCGTCCGGGGCATATGACGAGTGCGGATTTTTTCATGCCCGCTTCCTTTGTGCGGCGGGCCTGCCAAGCAACCCAAGCGCGGCATCGATGATGGAATCCCGGCTGGGCAGCGTCACCGTCGCGGCGCGGCCGAGGGGGATAAAACAATCCTCCGCCGCGATGCGCGCCATTTTCGGCGGCGTCGGCATTTTCTCGTGGATGAGGGTCATCAACGCCTCGCTTATCGTACCCGTCTTGCGGCACTCATCGACGATCAGAACGTTTTTGCAAAGATCTACAGCTTTCAGAATTTGTTCTTCGGGAACGGGCGCAAGCCAGCGCATATCGATGATCCGTGCTTTTATGCCATA
Organism: Pseudomonadota bacterium; assembly: GCA_016198545.1. Taxonomy (GTDB): domain Bacteria; phylum Pseudomonadota; class Alphaproteobacteria; order Micavibrionales; family Micavibrionaceae; genus JACQIJ01. Next base: position 10,421 of record JACQIJ010000025.1, on the reverse strand, counting down.
TACATCGCGCAATTCCTTCTCCGCCTGCCGCGACAGGTAGTAGCCATTGCCGTAGGTCAGGATGCACAGGTCTTTGCCATCGCCGTAAATGCCGATGTCGCCGATACGGATATCTTTTTTGTAATCGTAGATAAAACTCCACAGCCCGTCTTTCGGTTCGTGCAGGTCGCGCGTCATGTATAGCGCGATCGGCTCAAGGAAGACGACGACGCGGCGTTCCTCCCGCGCAAGGCGCACGCATTCCTTTAGCATCGCGGGCGCATCGGCCCCGTTGCCGGGGCAGGCGACGATCACGCCGGGGATATCCCGCAGCACGTTGAAGCTGTTGTCGTTGTGGAAATGGCCGCCGAATCCCTTCTGATATCCAAGCCCCGCGATGCGGATGACCATCGGGTTCGTGTACTGCCCCTTCGAGAAAAAACTGAGCGTCGCCGCTTCGCCGCGCACCTGGTCTTCGGCATTGTGCAGATAGGCGAGGAACTGGATTTCCGGGATGCATATGATGTCGTTATGCGCGAGGCCGATGGCAAGGCCGAGAATGCTTTGTTCATCCAGCAGCGTATTGATGACGCGGTGCGCGCCGAAACGGTCATGCAGCTTCGTCGTTACGGCATAAACGCCGCCCTTCGGACCTATATCCTCTCCCGCCAGCACGACATTGGGGTTTTCCAGCATGGCATCAGCCAGTGCCCAGTTGATGAGCTTGCCCATATGCTGCGGCTTGTCCATCGATGCCAGTTCGTCGCCGAAGATCTTTTCGCGTGTATTCCCCCCTACCCCAACCCTCCCCCCCGCGGAGGGAGGGTTGGGAGGGGGGGCTTTTAGAGGCGGAATAATACTCTCCATCACCTCCGCCGCGGTTTTCATTTTCGGGCGTCTGATAACCTGTTCCGCCGCGCGGGCGACGCGGGCGTCGGTTTCATTGTACAGGTCGAGAATCTGCGCCACGCGCAGGATATTGTTTTCAATCAGGATGCGCGCGGAGTGAAGCAAGGGGTCAAGAGCCTCCGTCGCCTCTATCTGCTCGCCGGTCAGGTACATATGCTGCGCGTCCGGCCCCGCATGGCCGAATAAACGTACGCACCCCATGTGCAGGAAAGCGGGCTTGCGGTGCGTGCGCACATAACGCTCCGCTTCCCGCGCCGCGCGGTGCGTATCGAAGATATCAAGGCCGTTGCAGTAAAAATACTCTATGCCCGGCCTGCGCGCCATACTGGCATGAACCCAGCCCTGCGGCGTCGGCGTGGAAATGCCGATGCCGTTATCCTCGCACACCCAGACCAGCGGCAGAGGCACATTCTGGTACGATGTCCAGGCCGATGTATTGATCGCGCCCTGCGCGGTGGAATGGTTCAGAGACGCATCGCCAAAGCTGCATATTATTACTGCATCAGAAGGCAGGACGCCCGTGCGTCCGAGCCTTTTGTTAAGACCGATGCTGTAGGCCGCGCCGACCGCTTTGGGCAGGTGGGAGGCGATCGTGCTGGTCTGCGGCGGGATGAAGAGGTCTTTGCTGCCCAGAACCTTGTGCCGTCCGCCGGAAATCGGGTCTTCGCTGGAGGTCGTGAAGCTCAGCAGCATGTCCCACAGCGGCGTGCTGCCCGGCAGTTTTTTCGAACGCTGGATGAAAAACGCTGCGTCGCGGTAATGCAGGAACGCCATATCAGTGTGCCGGAAGGCAGCAGAGATGGCGGCGCTTCCTTCGTGACCGGAACTGCCGATGGTGTAAAATCCCTCACCCCTCGCCTGCAATTTGCGCGAATGATTGTCGAGCAGGCGGCTTAGAACCTGGCTTTCAAAAATTTCAACGGTCTGTTCCGGCGTCAACCCCGCATCGGCGGGCGACAAACTCATCGTCGCAGGCAGATTTTCATCCCGTACCCGCGTCAGGAAATTGTTGTGGACGATTTCAGCCCGATCCTGCATGGAAAAACTCCGGATTTCAGGCAGTATGCCCGAGGGCGGAAACTTAAAAAAGCCTAAAATTCAACGCTTTGCAGTTTGCAAACTAGCCGCTATAATTACATGGGGTTTCTGATTTTTTTATCATTTTATGGTTATTGAAATATGGCGTATGACCTGAAAAAAGCCTCCGTCCTTATTATTGACGATATGCAGCCGGTTGCATCGTTGGCATCTTCCATATTAAAAATTTTCGGTTTTACAGACATCACGGTCGCGGACAACGCTGAGTCCGGCTTTCGGAAGTTTTGCCAGAAAAACCCCGATATCGTTCTGACGGACTGGATGATGGAGCCTTTCGACGGGCTTGAACTGGTACGGAAAATACGCACCCACCCGGACTCCCCCAACCGTTTTGTACCGGTCATCGTTATGACCGGATACAGCCACCGCCTGCGCGTTGAACTGGCGCGCGATGCGGGGGTCACGGAATTCCTGGTAAAGCCTTTCCGCGCGAAGGACTTATACGCGCGCATTGAAATGCTGATTGAAAAGCCGCGCAAATTCGTCGAAACAGGGGTTTTCTTCGGCCCGGACAGACGGAGAAGACGGGGTTCCGACTATGTAGGCCCCTTCCGCCGCGAAGCGGATAGCGGGGAGGACAGCAAAAACCTTGAAGACAAAGAGGTGGCGGCAGAACTTTCCCAGCTGCGTGAAGCTGCCATGGACGCCGCCGCAACAGACAAGAAAAAGTAGAATTTTTATACGGATATTTTATATAACTTTGTATAACGAGGCTCTGAAATGGTTTTCAAAAAATCAAAGCAAAAAACAGAGAAAAAGAAAGCCAGCGGGGACGCAAGGTTTTATGATCCGCCAAACACCCTCAGACAGAGAGTGGGAACGGGCGGAATAGCCGCAAGAATCATTGAGTCTGCCGAGGAATACATCAACGCAAACCCCGTCGATCTGACGCCTCTGGCGGAGGAAATCATCAAGCGCCTTCGCGTCGCAACGCTTAAAGCAAAAGAACAGGGGGCCGCCGGAAAAGAGTTTGTCCAAATCATCATTTATCCAATCATGGAGCTGAAAGCCACGGGCGCGATGTTCAACTATCACCTGCTGACCGACGTCGCCAGCGTAATGCTCGATTTTCTTGAGGATATCACGGAGCTTAACGACGATGCGCTGGAGATCGTCGACGTTCACCAGCGCACACTCGAGGCAATCGTCAAAAACCGCCTGAAAGGAAGCGGCGGACGGGAAGGAGCGGCATTGGCACAGGAACTCTACGACGCCTGCCAGCGCTACCGCAAAAAATACCGCATGCTGGTCGAGGTTTAGAGCTTGGCATCCGCTTAAGTATCCAAAACAGAGGCCTGCCAAGAACCCTTGCGCCTCTCTCACTACCATAAAATGCAGCGACCCGGAAGGCGGGAAAAGAAGTATCAGGGAATGCCCTTGCGGAGAGCGCACGATTTGGTAAACAGAGGAGACAGGAAAACCAAAAGAGCAAGGAAATCCGATGCCGAAGGTAAAGAAAGCGATTGCCGGAATGTTGCCGTGGTCTGTCCGGGAATCCCTTAGATCTTCCCGGTATTTCCTCGCCCACAGGAAACCGCCCTTCCGGGGCGTCTATAAATCGTTCGATGAGTTGCCGCAAACGGCGGGCTATGATCTGAAGACTGGTCACAGCGAGCCTTCACGAACGCGGTCGCATCGCAGAAGCTGATAGGGAAAACGGTTCCGGCGCAGCTCGCTGCGTCAAAATTAATGCTGTCTGCCGTGGTTTCCGCGATGCTGCCGTTTCTGGGAAACGGCGATGCGGGCGAAATCCGTATACTGGATTTCGGCGGCGCCGGCGGGCTGGACTTCGGCGTCGTCCTGTCATCCAGTCAAAGACGTCCTGAGGAACCCCTATGGCCTCTGGAAAGAAGGCAATCTGGAGAGGAAACAGCTTGTTCAGCAACTGGTTTTCCCGAACCGCCTGATTTACGAGCAAAACGCCCGAAAATTTCGAAATCCCGAAAAGGCGCTTGTTTACTGCGTTATTGAGGAATTTTCCACCCAAAAAGTGGGTTTGGTGGGCCTGGCCGGACTTGAACCAGCGACCAAACCGTTATGAGCGGTCCGCTCTAACCAACTGAGCTACAGGCCCCCACAATCAAATATCAGGAAACGAGGCCAAAGATCAAGAACTTGCGGAAACAACCGCGCTTCTTCAAAACCTACGGAGACGGCACCCTTTTCCCGCCTTCATAGTGAGCCGCCCGGTGCAGGGTTCTGAAGTTCGTTTCGACATTTTCAGGAGGGATCCCGGTCGCATGGACAACGGCGTCCGTTAGCCCTACGGCTACGGCATCCTGCACTTCCGCCGGACGGCCTCCGTACCAACTGACGTCGATTTCGAACAACGTATTACCCTCGCTACTGCCGTTATTTATGAGTTTACCGCCGATCGTGTAATGAGCGGCATCGACGGGATGAAAGCGGATATGGACGCTTTCCGGCTTGCACTGAGCGTGGGCGACAAAGACGTCCGTCAGTTTTTTCGACAGATCAGCACAATTGTTGAGCCAGCCACCATTGATATGGCGTTCCAGGGCAATGATATCTACGTTAGGCATGACGATCTCTCAGTTACGGGAGCCAACCTAGCGAAAACATTTTGTGAAGTCAAATATTTTCTGAAAAACATTACAGCGTTTAAGTATCCAGAAAACTCCGCAGTTTCCGGCTCCGGCTCGGGTGCTTGAGCTTCCGCAAAGCCTTGGCCTCGATCTGGCGGATACGTTCCCGCGTCACGTTGAACTGCTGACCCACCTCCTCGAGCGTATGGTCGGTATTCATGCCGATGCCGAAACGCATGCGCAGCACGCGTTCCTCGCGCGGGGTCAGGGACGCCAGAACGCGGGTCGTGGTTTCGCGCAGGTTGGAATGGATCGCGCTTTCAACCGGCAGGAGAGCGTTCTTATCCTCGATGAAGTCGCCGAGCGACGAGTCTTCCTCATCCCCGATGGGGGTCTCGAGAGAGACAGGCTCCTTCGCGATCTTCAGAACCTTGCGCACCTTCTCAAGCGGCATGTGCAGACGCGCGGCCAGTTCTTCCGGGGTCGGCTCGCGCCCGATTTCGTGCATCATCTGGCGCGACGTGCGCACCAGCTTGTTGATCGTTTCTATCATGTGCACGGGAATGCGGATCGTCCGCGCTTGGTCGGCGATGGAACGCGTAATCGCCTGCCGTATCCACCACGTCGCATAGGTCGAGAATTTATAGCCGCGGCGATATTCGAATTTATCTACCGCCTTCATCAGGCCGATATTGCCTTCCTGAATCAGATCAAGGAACTGCAGACCGCGATTTGTATATTTCTTTGCGATCGAAATGACAAGACGCAGGTTGGCCTCCACCATCTCTTTCTTCGCCCGCGCGGCCTCGCGCTCACCCTTTTGCACGGTGGAAACGATACGGCGGAACTCCTTCAGCGGCAGCATAGCCTCTTCCGAAACGGAGGCGATCTGCTCCCGCACGGCCTTTACCTCGTCGACATGCCTGGAAGCAAATTTATCCCAATGCTTTGATTTTTTCTTTACTTTCATCAACCAGCGCGGATCCATGTCGCCGCTGAAATATTCCTCTATGAAGTCCTCGCGTTTAACGCCGCAATCAACCGCCAGCCGCATCAGCTTCCCTTCGCTGCTGACCAGATCGCGGTTCATCTTGTACAGACGCTCAATCAACTGCTCGATGCGCGCGTTGTTCAGGCGCACGTCGTTCATGAGACCGACCATCTCCTTCTTGATCATTTCGTATTTTTTGTTCGTCGCCGCAGGCGGTTCCTTGCCCTTGGTCAAATGCTGCAGGCGCTCGCCTTGCACCTTCTGCATTTTCTTGTAGGTTTTCTGGATTTTGGCAAAAGAATCGAAAACCTGCGGCAGAAGCTCCTGCTCCATTGCGGACAGGGAAACATTAACCTCATCCCCCTCACTGCCGCTGGAACCGTCACCGCCTTCGGGTTTTTCATCCTCATCGTCGTCGAGATCGTCGCCGCCGCCGCCGGAATCGCTTTCGCCGTATGTGGCATCCAGATCGATGACCTCGCGCAGAAGAATGTTCCCCTTCTGCAGCGCCTCATACCACGCAATCATGGATTCGATGGCCAGCGGGCTTTCGCATATGCCGCCGATCATCATTTCGCGACCGGCCTCAATCCTTTTTGCTATGGCAATTTCACCCTCGCGGGACAAAAGTTCCACCGTTCCCATCTCCCGCAGATACATGCGGACGGGATCGTCAGTGCGACCCGTATCGTCGGCATCGATATTGCCGCCGGATTCATAGCCGCCTCCGTCGCTTTCTTTTTCCGATGAGTCTTCGAGATCGTCCTCGCTGTCGACCAGCTGAATGCCCACATCGGTGATTGTGGACATCGCGTCTTCTATCTGCTCGGATGAAAATTCGCCTGCGGGAATAGCCTTGTTGATTTCATCATATGTGACGAAACCCTTTTCCTTGCCCTTTTTGACAAGCTGCTTGACGATTGTCTCCAACGAGCCTTTCGGCTTGGCTTCACCTTCGTCCTGCTCTTTTTCACTCACGGCTGTCTGTCCGGTACTTCTGCGTGCCATAAAAACTAATTCCCGACTCACTCCAAAGATTAAGAATTAGACCCGATTATTCAAGAAAAATCAAAGGACTAATTTCCATCACCCGACGCCTTATGCACATTGTGCAGAGCGCGCCACTTCTCCTCGTTTTCCAGGCTGGGATCGTTCGCTAGAGCGCGCCCAGCCGCCTTCAGTTCGGCGCGAACAGCCCGCGCATAAAGCAATTGCCACGTTTCGAACCATCCGGCCTGCGCTTCCCCGACGCTGCGCCCGGGGCGAGCAAAGCCCGCGTGGGTATAAACCCCCTCGGACATCAGCAGGGACAGTTCTTCACCAAACCCATTCCCGTTCAGATAGTTAACTATGCCATCCCGGTCAAGGGCATTCCCTGAACCCATGATGTCTAGGATACTTTGCCTGACCAAATCAAGCCTTTTATTTTCGATATCGAGAGACCCAAACTCTTCTTCCACGAGCTCGAAAATCTCAGGATAATTAATCACCGTTACCAGCAGCACCTGCCGGGACAGGGATAAATCTGTAAAAGCCGGGCGGCGCAGCCGCATGACATCCCCCACCCTGTCCTTTCTTTCATCTTTTTTCCTTTTTCCCGCCTTTGCTCCCTTCCAGCGGAAAGCAGCGAATATTTTCTCCCGGAAAGACTGCCGGTAATAATGCTGCACGCCCCGGTCCGCGATGCGCGCGGCTTCATCCTCCAGCCCCTTCGACAGCCCCGCGCGCGCCTCTGGGCTTTCAAATACCTGCCCCGCCGTATGACGGCTCCAGATAAAATCCGCCATCGGCAGCGCGCTGTCCAGAAACGCCTGCAGCGCCCCGCGCCCCTGTCCGCGCAGAAGGCTGTCCGGATCCTGCCCTTCCGGCAGAAACGCAAAGCGTGCCGTGTAATCAGGCTTCAGAAGCGGCAGGATGCGTTCACACGCGCGCGCCGCGGCGCGGCGGCCCGCATTGTCGCCGTCGAAGCACAGGACAGGCACATTGCACAGCTTCCACAAAACCAGAATCTGATCTTCCGTCAACGCCGTGCCCAGCGGCGCGACTGCGCCCCTGAACCCCGCCTGCCAGCACGCCATCACATCCATATAGCCTTCGACCACGATGATCGGCTGCCCGTCGGCCGCGGCGGCCCGCGCATGGGATTCCGCATAAAGCATCCGGCCTTTATGAAAGAGAGGGGAATCGGACGAGTTGATGTATTTCGGAGCGTCTTCCGCCGCATTTCCCGGCAATACGCGCCCGCCGAACGCAACCACCCGCCCGCGCTTGTCCGATACCGGGAACATCAGGCGTTCGCGGAAAAAACTGTACGGTTCCCCGCCGCGCGTGGAGCGGCGGATCACGCCCGCCTCCACCATCTGTTCATCGGTATAGCCTTTTTCTTTCAGGTAGCGGCGCAAGGCCTGTCCGTCCGCCGGAGAATAACCGATGCGGAAAGCCGTCAACGCCTCCGCGCTCATCCCCCGTTCGCGGACGTAGGCCAGAGGCCCACTGCCCTCCTTCGTTTCATACAATACATGCGTAAAAAAATTCGCCGCGTCGTCCATCAGGCTATGCAGGCTTTTTTCCTTCCTGGCCTGCGCGACTTCCTGCGGCGTCTGCTGCGGCACTTCCATCCCCGCCTGCGCCGCCAGCATTTCAACGGCCTCGATAAACGAAAGATTGTCCTGCTGCATCACGAATTCGACCGCGTCGCCATGCGCGCCACAGCCGAAACAGTGATAAAATTGCTTATCGTCATTGACGGTGAAGGATGGCGTCTTTTCTTTATGGAACGGGCAGCATCCCTTGAACTCGCGGCCCGCGCGGGTCAGGCGCACCCGCCGCCCGACAATCTCGGACAGCGTCAGACGGTCGCGCAATTCGCTCATGAATCGGGGGGATATGGACATGTGATGATATTAAGCGAAAACCGACTTTCGTCAAAATCGAGTCAGAAAGACCCTTATTGCGGGGAAGGGCGGCTATAAACAGGCCGCCCCCCTTCATCCTCTACCGCTCCGGAATCGTAGAAATACGTATAGTCGCCTTCCCATCCCCAATACATATGGTCGCGATTGGGATAAACCTCGACATAACGGAATTCCATTCCCTCTTTTTCAAGAATATTGCTGAAACTCGTTGGACTCTCCTTTTGGAAATGGCCGTTTCCGAACACTGCCACCTTCCTGCCGCCGTGACCGAGCTCCTTCATCATTTTTACTCTTTTACTATCGTCAGAACGATCCTTCTTTACCTCCTGCAAAAAACCATAGAACCTGTCGCCCGTAGCGTCGTCCAGAGTGGACAAAAAGTCCATGACCTTTTTCTGGGACGCCGGCTCGCAATCGTGCGCCAGCGTAAGCGTCATTTTCCTGTAGAGATCCGTCATATCAGGATTGTCCACGGCAATCTGAGGCTTATCGGAAATGAAATGGAACCAGATGCCGTTCTTGATTGCATGGCCAAAAAAATCCGCCAGATAACCCGCCCTTATCTCGGCAAAATTCCCAGCCGCAAAGGCTCCCTTTTCTGTGATGTGATTCTTCAATGCCTCCTTAAGGCCATCATGATCATAAACGGGAGAAAGATAGGGTGAGATGAAATCCTTCATCTCCGGCTGGATCTCAAGATAGACATCCGTTACGCCGTTCTCCGCCCATGATTTTATAACCCCGCCGTCCGCCAGAAAGGAATGGATATGGGGATCGCGGTGATCCGTATCGGCAACCAGCGTGACCGGCGCTTCGGTAACAACCCACCCCCAGAAACCGACATCGTGATTGAAACTTCTTTTTGTATTGAATGCCGGACAGCCCGTAATTTCAGATGATGCGCCAGCGTCGGTCCCTAGCTGCGCTTCCTGCGCCGACGCGACATCCTGCCCCCCCCCAACCAGCGCGCAAGCCGCAAGCCCCCAGAACAATCCTGAAATTTTTTGTGAATTCAACATGCCTTATTTCTCCTTTTTTAAAAATCCAGATTTCTTCTATCTCGGCCCGCCCCAGGCGCGCGCCCATGATCCCTTGTCGTAAAAATACAGAAAATTGGCGCCGTAATCCTGTTCAACCATCGACCTGTTCGGATATATCTCGACAATGGCGCGCGATTCAGGGAGCAAAAGAGCGCCCATGCTGTTTCTTTCCCGCGGAGAAAGATGCCGCGCGCCGAAAAGGATGATCTGGCGGCCGCCATGACCATTCTTTTTAATCATTTCGATGCGCCCGGCATCATCCAGACGATCGGCTATCATCGTCTCCCTGTATCTTTCAAAATCCCGCTGCGTCCGGGGATCAAGGCTTCCAAGAAAACCTTCGACGGCATGGCGGTCGTAGCAGCTTGCCGCCATGATGCGGGTCATTTCCCGATATATAGCGTCCATCTTTTCATCCTCCAGACTTATCCGCGGATCTTCGGAGATGAAATGAAAATGGATTCCGTTTTTTTGCGCATGCCCTATGAAATCGGCCATGTAGCCGGAACGGATCTTCGCCCAGTCGCCGTGAGTCCACAGGCCGCGTTCTTCCATGTATTTCTGGAATTCCTGCTGGACGGCGGCGCGGTCATACGGGGACAGATAAGGCTTTATCCGTTCGTGCATCCGCGGCGTGATTTCCAGAGATATGTCCGTGACGCCTTTTTCTTCTTTCCATCTTCTGATGATTTCTTCCGAGGCAAGCACCGAAAGCATATGAGGGTCGGCATGATCAGTATCGGCGATAAGCGTATATTCCTTTTGCCCCACCGCCCACAGCCAGAAGGTCACATTATAATTGAAATCGCGCTTTACATCATAGCCGGGACAACCGGCGTGGACGCCGGGCGGCATTTCCTGCGCATGGGCAGAGAATGCGGTCGCCACCCCTGCCAGAAGAGCAGTCCCCAGAAAAACCCCTGTCCACCGATCTTTTTTCATG
>JACQIJ010000039.1 GCA_016198545.1 Pseudomonadota bacterium | reverse complement strand
GATCAAGAACTTCTTCCAGCATATCCAGCGTATCCATATCCAGATCGTTGGTCGGTTCATCCAAAATCAGAAGATGGCGCGGGTTGGCGAGAACCCTCGCCAGCATCAGGCGGTTTTTCTGGCCGCCGGAGAGCGTCCTGACCTTGTTATGAACGATGGAGGGGTCGAACAGGAAATCCTTGAGATAGCCGATAACGTGACGCGGCTTGCCCCTGACGTTGACATAGTCGCCGCCGTCCGGGCACATAGTCTGCCACAGCGTCTTGTCGGGATCGAGAGCGCGCCGGCGCTGGTCGAAATAAGAGAAATCAATATCCTTTTTAAGCTTCACGGTTCCCGAATCCGGCTTCAGCTCCCCTATCAGCAGGCGTAAAAATGTCGTCTTGCCCGATCCGTTCTTGCCCAAAACGCCGATACGGTCGCCGCGCATGATGCGCAGGCTGAATTTATCCAGAATTGGAATATGCCGCCCATCCTCATCGAAGCCTTTCCGGACGTTTTTAAATTCCGCCACGACTTTGGAAGACAACTCATCCAGTTCCACTTCAGGCATTTCTATTTTGGCCGTCGCGCGGCGGAAAGAATGCTGATCGCGGCGCAGCCTTTCCCTTTCCTCCCGCACCAGTTGAAGGCGGCGGACGTTGCGCTTGCGCCGCGCCTTGACGCCGCGGCTGGCCCATTCCAGCTCCTGCGCCAGAATGCGTTCCCGGTTATGGAGTTCCCGCGCCTCATGGTCCATCAGTTGCGACGACCACTCATCGAAGGCCGAAAAGCCCTGCGGGCAGACCCGCAAACGGCCGCGATCGAGCCAAAAGATTTTATCCGATACGTTTTCAAGAAACGCCTTGTCGTGGCTGACGCATACAAGCGCGCCGCGCCACCCTTTCAGATATGTCTCCAGCCATTCAATGACATCCAGGTCCAGATGGTTCGTGGGCTCGTCCATCAAAAGTATATCCGGATCTTCCACAAGCGCGCGCGCCAGAGCCGCACGGCGCATCTGCCCGCCCGACAGCCTGTCCATGCGGTCGTCCGGCGAAAGCTCCAGCGGCCGGATGACCATATCGACCTTGTAGGACTTAAGGGCCAGTGCTTCTTCCGCGCTTTGCCCCTCATCCGGCTTCACCTCCTCGAAAACATAGTCGAAAACCGTCTGGCCCTCTTTGGGGATGACTTCTTGCCGCAGATAGCCGATAACCGATCCGGGAAACTGCCACCGCTTGCCGTCATCAAGACCCTGCGCTCCGGTGATAACGTTCATAAGCGTCGTTTTGCCGGCGCCGTTGCGGCCCACAAGACATATCTTGTCTCCTTCGCATATATTGAATGTCAGGCTGTCAAAAAGCCTCTTCCCGCCAAAGCTGATGATGGCATCCTGAACACTGAAAAGGAGCGTGCCGGGCGACATCAGTCGTTCAAATCGCTGTCCTGCCAGTACTTCGTACCCTGCAGCGTGGCCTGCAGCGCAAGACCGGTTTCAGTCAGCTGGTAAGCTTTCACGCCGGGCATGACATCAACGGCCTCGCTCAATTCGCCGCCTTTGCTGCCCGCTTTCGCCGCCGCATCGGCCTGACCGGTGAAATCCCATCCCTTTTTAACAAACTGATCGAAAGAATCACGGTTGCGGAACACAAATACGGCACGAAAATCCTTCACGCCCAGACCGAGACCCAGACCGCCGGAAGCCATTTCCATGAACGTATCCCTATCCGTCATATTGTCGTGCGCAACGCCATATCCATACGCCGCCGATAAAAAAATCAAGTTCACGCCCGCATTGGAAAAGACGGCATAGCCCGCGGCCTGCTCAATTTCGGCGCGCGCGCCCGGCTCTTCCTTGTAAAGGCGGGCCAAAACTTCCTGCCGCATCTGCCGTATTTCAGCCCGTTCCTCTTCCGCGCCGCTGGCGAATGCCGGCGCAACCAGAACACATAATAGTAATGCTGTAACAGTCAACTTGCGTATCATCGTATTTCCCTTCTCCGGCGACCGCATGCACCCCAGATATATAGCCGCATTTTACTATTCTGCAAATACCGTTATCTGAACGCTTAACAGTCCATTAACCTTTCGTATAAAAATCTGTTTTATACTGTTTGGAGAAGCCGTCTCCATGCTAAAATGAAGGTTGAGGACAGGAAATACCAGAATGCGCAAGAAAACTCCCAAAGCTTTAGCCCTGAGTTCGGCCATGGTGGCGCTCAGCGCGATTCCGGCACAGCATGCCCGGGCCGCATCGGGCAACATTGACATTGATGCCGTCGTGGTCACCTCCGGTCTTTTTGTTTTGCAAAATCAGGCCCTGAACTTCGGAACCTTCACCGATACCGGCGGCGGCGGAACTGTGGCCGTTGATACGGCCGGCGTGCCGACCTATGGCGGCGTCAATGCCATCGCTTCATCGACGCCCACCGAAGGCATTGTCCAGATAAAGGGAAACGCTGGAAAGAACGTTATTGTCTCCGTAACAAACCCCACGTTCACAGTCTCAAACGGAACATCGACGATGAAGGTGACAAAATTCGATATCAACACGAACGGCGCCGGATCAACCAACACCCTGAATATGACGGCGGCATCGATCCTTGTCCCCGTCGGCGCGACTTTAACCGTCGGCGCCATCCAGCCTGTCGGGACCTATACCGGAAGCTTCACCGTTCAGGTCATCTATCAGTAGCCCTGCTTTTAGCAACAACGCGGTTAATGGCCTCGACAAGCTGCTCCTTTGTGAACCCCTTCATCAGGGTTTCGTCGACGAATTTGTTCACGTAGTCTATATAACCGGGTGCCTCGAATTCCAACCCGCTCGTTATGGCCAGGACAGGAAACTTCCTGTCCTTGTTTTTTGCGTACTGCGCCAGCTGCGTACCGTCCTTGTTCAAGTCCTTCATGATGATGTCTGTTACAAGCACATCGAAGGACTGCTTTCCCATGACGCCAATTGCTTCCTCAACGCTCAGACATGTCGTCACCTGATGACCGTCCATTTGCAGCATATTCGCAATCGCTTTAACGGTGTACTGAGAATCATCGACAACAATAATTTTCATTGCAAACTCCACTTATATGCAATCATTGTACGCACAATGCCGTCATTCGAAAAGCGGCAAATGCCGCATCAAAAACCCGGAATAATCCCGGCATCCGCCGCCCAAACGAGGAAAATTGCCAAAGCGCATGTCAAGGCGAGGGGCGCCAGCAATACATAGATAACAAACCGCCACGGCTTCACAAATCTCCGGCGTACATCTTTTTCGGAAAGAGGATCAGGCCAGCGTTTTTGTATGAATCGAAAAAAACAATATCCAATGAACAAAAAAATAAGCCAAACAAGAAATAGGAACAAACTGCATTTCCGAATGAACATGGTCAGCGCGCCCCCTGTCCCCTTGCGCAATCAAGCATATGGCGGAACGGCTTCAAAATTTTTTCTGGCAACGCAGGATCGTTCTCCAGAAGCGACAAGGCGTAAGCCGCCGATTCAATAGTCGATACGCTTTCACAGCGCGGTTCTTTGCGCAAACTTCCATACAGAGAAGGATGCGGGGGATACAAAACCAAACGGCGACACTTTAACAGCCACGGGTTTCGCCACCACAAAGCTTTTGCCTGCGCCCAATTGCCATCCAGTATAATAATCCCCTCGAGACTTTTCAGCGCCTCGTCCTGATCCGGTGCCGGATTGCCCTTCCTTGTTAAAACTGTCAGAACGCGGGAGGGTGAAGGATTTGAGGCCTTTGCCGTCCCCAGATAAAGAACGCCATACTTCTTCGGACCGGTTATGAGGCGCCCTGCGGCCTTTGACAAATTAGCCCAGGAAAGGCCGGTTCTGAGCGCCGCATTTTTAAGCTGCATAATTGTCATGCGCGCAGTGCCCAGTCTTTTATCCTGCTCTTGCGGATGTCGGAGGATTAACACGAAAACTTTGTTTTCAAGCGGATCGACGGCCGCGCAAAAGCACAAGTTTCTCGGTTTTTCGCACAAAGAGCAGCCATCGCTATCGTCAGACGTTTTCATGAGAACGTATGTTAACGCGGGCGCATGCCAATATAG
>JACQIJ010000016.1 GCA_016198545.1 Pseudomonadota bacterium | reverse complement strand
GGATGGCTGCGCCCGCGCGCGCGGGCGACCGCTGCCCCGCCGCCGCGCCGCCGGAAGTGGAAGTCAAAACGGCGGAAGCTCCCGTGAGCTTCGATGTCACGCGTTCGCGGGATGAGCTTGCGTCCCTGGACATCGACACGGTATCGCCGTGGCCGTCGCAGTATCATGCGTCCGTCGGCGGCCTGATGCGCGGGAAGATCGCAGCCGATCACCGCATCGCATTCCGCAGCAACATGGATGGCGCGAAGAAAAAGGGATGCGTTCAGTTCCTGAAGATCGAGGTGACGCTGCGGATGGATCCGAAGATATTCGTGGCGCGCGAGATCGCAAGGAATTCATGCCTGTTCCAAGAGGTTTTCGGCCATGAGGCGAAGCACATAGATGCCGACCGCGCCCTGATCGAAAAATATGCGCGGCAGATACGGGATGGACTGCGCATGGCAACGATGGAAACCGCCGATTACACTTCGCCCGTTGTTCCGGCGATGGCGATGGAATCCGTCCGGAAAAGGATGGAGGAGGGCATCGGGCGGGCGCTGGGCGTGATGTTCGAAAAGATGATGCGCGAGCGCGCGCAGCGGCAGCAGGCCATCGACAATATCGATGAATACTCAAGAGTCAGCGGGAGTTGCTGATTTTATTCCGGTCTGATTCCAGCTTTTTGCGGTAAGAGGCGTCGGCGGGAGCGATTTCAAGAGCACGGTCGAAATAGCGTTGCGCGCGCGCCGGGTTTTCCTGTTGCGTCAGCGCGGCCAGACCCTGCGCGTACAGTATTTCGCCCAGTTCCGCGCGCACGGCGGGATCATCCGGCGCGGCCGCCAGTTTTTTCATGGCGTCCTGTTCCTGTCGCGACAGGGCGCGGATGGCTGCGCCCGGCGTTTCCGTTTCGAACAGAGCGGCGCGCGAAGGCATATCGGGACTGCCCGCGGCGAGATAAAGGCCGAGCGCGGCCAGCGGCAGGATGAACAGGATGACAAGCCCCGCGCGGCGGCTTTTTTCATCCCCCTTCATCAGCGGGTGGGTCAGCCATCCGGCGGTTAGCGCGGTCAGCAATGCGGCGGCAACAATGACCTTCATGCTTTTTTCCCTCCGCCTTTCATTGTACGCCATGAGGCATATCCGCCCGCCGCCAGAAATAGCGCGGGCAGGAACCACAGCGGCCATGTCAGCGGCTTCACCGGCGGCTTCATCAGTATCTGGTCGCCGTAGCGGTCCTGAAGATAGCCGAGCACGGCCTTGTCGCCGTCGCCTGCCTGGATGCGCGCGCGGACGGCGGCGCGCAGCGCGGCGGCGATTTCCGAATCGGATTCCGCGATGGGTTGGCTCTGGCACACGACGCAGCGCAGGTTTTTGTACAGAGCCTGCGCCCGCGCTTCCATGACGGGGTCGGCCATGCGCTCGGCGGGCCGTACGCCCGCAAGGGCGGGCGCGGAAAGAAGGAAGATGGAAATGAGGAGCAGGAGGGGCTTCATTCCGCCGCCTCCTTCAGCCGCAGCCGCAGGATGGAATCGGCGTCTTTCGGCGTGACGGGGCCGTCATAGCGGTACAGGACTTTTCCTTTGCGGACGATGAAAGTAACCGGAATCCCGGAGATTCCCCATGCGGCGGCGGCGATGCCCTGAGCGTCGATGCCGATTTTACGATAGGGATCGCTCAGCCGCGACAGGAACGATCGGCGTCCTTCATCCGTATCCATGAAGTTGATGCCGTACACGGGAAATTCATCGGCCAGATCCGAAATGACGGGATGTTCGGCCACGCAGGGCGTGCACCAGCTGGCGAAGAAGTTCACGACGGCGGGCGCGTCGCCGAAGTCTGCGTCCGAAAGCCCGTCGATGTCGAATGCCGGGACTTCCTTTATCAGATTGGCGTGGTAGGGGTTCGGCGTTTTATCCATCGTCAGGTCGATGGCCGCGATCAGGACCAGAATCCCGAAAAACAGAAGCGGCAGAACGTAAAATATTTTCTTATCCGGTTTTTTCATTTTTTCTTCCAGCCAGTCCGATAAGCCCGCCCAGAACCATGACCGTATAGCCCAGCCACAGGAGGGGGACAAGCGGGTGAATCCACGCGTGCACGGCGAATCCTTCCGTCGCGCTGTCCTGTTCGCCGATGACGATATAGATATCGTTGCGCCACGATGTGCGTATGGCGGCCTCGACGGTCGTTTTTTCCGCAACGGGGTAATAGCGGCCTTCGGGATGAAGTGTGAAATCGTTTCCGCCCGGCGGCGTCACTTTTACCTGCCCGCGCAGGGCGCGGTAATTGGGACCGAAAGCGGGCGCGACGTCTTCGAGCGTCAGCGCATAGCCTGCGATATCCATCGTCTGCCCTTTTTCCAGCACTTCGAGTTTTTCCTGCGTCCACGGGCCTGTTCCGATCATGCC
The DNA here is from genome assembly GCA_016198545.1 of Pseudomonadota bacterium. Classification (GTDB taxonomy): domain Bacteria; phylum Pseudomonadota; class Alphaproteobacteria; order Micavibrionales; family Micavibrionaceae; genus JACQIJ01. The sequence continues at coordinate 5,470 of JACQIJ010000016.1, read as the reverse complement.
GGCGATGGCGATGCCCAGCCCGGCATGGGTCAGGGCAAGGCACCAGTGGGAGGCTTTCATGTGCCTGATGCGCGGCCACGCGTTTTTCAAGCTTTGTTCCGGCAGCCCCGCATGCGCGGCCCATTTCGCCAGAGTTCCTGTAACCAGCCAGACGGCAAGTCCGATGCCGAGCGCAGAAAATCCGGGATGCGGCGTAGCGGCGGCGAAAACGGCGAGAGCCGCGCAAACGGAAACGGCGAAAGACAGTTTCAGTTTTTGAGCGACGCCGCGCATCTCGGCTTTTTTCCACGGCAGGAACGGCCCGGCGGCCATCAGCGCGATCAGCGGAACGGCTACCGGCAGGACGGTGCGGTGGAAATAAGGCGGGCCGACCGAAATCGCGCCCGCGTTCAGGGCCTGCAGGACGAGCGGGTACATCGTCCCCGTGAAAACGGTTGCGGCGATGACCGCCAGGAACAGGTTGTTGAGGATGAGGGAGCTTTCGCGGCTGACCGGGGCGAAGGTTGCGTCCGACGACAGAAGATGCGCGCGCAATGCATACAGAAGAAGCGCGCCGCCCGTGAAAAACCCGAGCAGTCCGAGTATGAATATGCCGCGCGCGGGGTCGAGCGCGAAGGCGTGAACGGAGGTCAGGACGCCGGAGCGCACGAGGAAGGTTCCCAGCATCGACAGGCTGAAGGTCAGGATGGCCAGAAGCGCCGTCCATCTTTTCAATGCCTCGCGCTTTTTGACCACCATGACGGAATGGAGCAGGGCCGTCCCCAGCAGCCACGGCATCAGGGAGGCGTTTTCAACCGGATCCCAGAACCACCACCCGCCCCAGCCGAGTTCGTAATAAGCCCACCATGAGCCGAGGCCGATTCCGGCGGTCAGGGCCGTCCAGGCGAACAGGACCCAGGGCTTGACGGCGCGCGCCCATGCCTGATCCATCTTTCCCTCGCGCAGCGCGGCAATGGCGAAGCTGAAGGCGACGGAAAAGCCGACATAGCCCATGTAAAGAAGCGGAGGATGAAACGCGAGGCCGGGGTCCTGCAGAAGCGGGTTCAGGTCGTTCCCGTCCACCGGCGGCGGGTGAATGCGCCCGAAGGGGTTGGATGTCAGCAGGATAAAGGACAGGAAACCGAATCCCGTCAGGCCCTGCGTCCGGACCGCCGTTACGGGCGCCCTGCCGGACATGAGGAAGCCGTACAGGGATAAAAGCGCAACCCACAGGAGCATCGACCCTTCGTGGTTGCCCCACGCGCCGCTGATTTTGTAGAGAAAGGGCTTGAGCGTGTGGCTGTTCTTCACAACGTTCACGACGCTGAGATCGGAAACGAGATAACAGACGACGAGCAACAGTAAGGCGGCGGCGCAGAAAACGAATTGCGCCTTTGCTGCCCGCGCAGAAAGCTGCGGCACGAAGGACTGGACGCCGGCGCAGAGAAGGGCGAGGATGAGGCAGAAATGTCCGAGTTCCGGAATCATTGTCAGGGATATTCTTCCGGCACACGGCCGTGCGGCGCGCCTTTTTCCTTCAGGGCTTTCGCCACTTCGGGAGGCATGTAGTTTTCATCATGTTTTGCCATGAGCGTTGTGGCCCTGAAGAGGCCCGATTCATCCAGCGTGCCGGCGGCGACGACCCCCTGCCCCTCGCGGAACAGGGCCGGGACGACGCCTTCATATTCGACTGCGATGTCTTCCATGTTATCGGTGACGATGAAGCGCAGGCGTTTTCCGTCCTGTTCGACGGTTCCGTACATTACGAGCCCGCCCAGGCGGAACGGGCGGTCCTTTACGATGTTTTTCGCGTTCGCGCCTATGATGTCGGACGGCGTATAGAAGAATGTCACGTTGTCGCGCAGCGCGAAAAGGGTCAGCGCCGCCGCCACGGCAATTCCTGTGACGACGAGGATGATGGCGTAGATGCGCTGTTGCTTTTTTGTCATTCGGGATTTTCTTTTTTCAGGGAACGATGTTTCAGAATGGACATCAGGACGATGGCGGCGAGGATGATCCCCGTAACGCCGTAGGCCGCCCACACGAAATGGATATAGGTTCCGTCAGCCATGATTTCTCCTCATCCGCGCGCTTTCGATGCGCCGGGACATGATTTCGCTTTCAAGGCGCAGCACGGCCAGCGCGATGAACAGGAACAGGTAGGCGCCGGCCATCGCCAGCAGCGGCGTCAGCATGCTTTTGTCCACGGCGGGTTCGACCATACGGGCGAAGCTGCTGACGCTGGGCGGCTGGTGCAGCGTGTTCCACCAGTCCACGGAAAACTTGATGACGGGAAGGTTGACCATGCCGATAAGCGACAGCCAGGCGGCGGCCTTCAGCCCACGCTCGCGGTTTTCAAAGGCGTCGGCCAGCGCGATGATTCCCGCGTAAAGAAAGAACAGTACAAGCACGGAGGTCAGGCGCGCATCCCACACCCACCACGTCCCCCATGTCGGCTGTCCCCATATGGATCCGGTAATCAGGCAGATGGCCGTGAACGCAGCGCCGACCGGTGCCATCGCGCGGATGTAAAGACCGGCCAGCGTATGCCGCCAGATGAGGAACGACAGCGCAGCGAACGCGAGGCTGCTGTACGTTCCCAGCGCCATCCATGCGGCGGGGACGTGAATGTACATGATGCGCACCGCTTCCTGCTGCAGATAGTCGGCGGGCGAGGCGAGCAGCGCAAGCCACAGCCCCCAGGCGAACAGAGCGGCGGAGGCGGCGGAAGAAACCCACAACAGAGGCATCCCGACCTTGCGGAAGCGCGCGGGGTTTGCGAGTGCGAACAGGGCGTTGCTCATTATTCGTTCAGTCCTTTCAGTATGGCCGCCGTCGCCAGCGGCGCGGCGGGCAGGGCTACGGCCAGCAGGGCCCACAGCAAAAACAGCGGCATTCCGGCATCGAGCCCGTTGCGCGCAAGGTCGATGGCCGATGCGCCGAATATCAGTATGGGAATATAGAACGGAATGAGCAGCAGGGCCAGAAGGATGCTGCCCGTCCTTGTGCCCAGCGCGAGCGCGGCGCCCGTTTGCCCGGCGAGATTAAGAAGAAACGTTACGGGAAAAAGCGCGCATAGCGTTATTCCGGCCATGCGCAGGGGCATGTCGAGGACGATCATCATTAAAGGGGCAACGGCCAGCAGCGGCAGGCTGGTCAGAACCCAGTAGGCCGCCGTTTTGCCGGCGACGTAAAGGCTCAAGGGCGCGGGCGACAGCAAAAGCAGGTCGATCGTGCCGTCGGCGTCATCGTCGCGGAACAGCGTATCGAGCGGCAGCAGCGCCGCCAGCAGCGCGGCCACGGCCAGAAGCCCCGGCCCGGCCAGTTTCAGGACGACAGGATCCGGCCCCATTGCCAGAGGGAACAGGACGCTGACCATCATGAAGAAAACGGGGGCCATCAAAATCTGACCCTTCCGGCGCAGGCCGAGGCGGATGTCGCGGCGGAATGTGTCGGCGAACAGGCTCATGCGGCGGCGCCTATCTTCAGAATATTGTCGGGATGCCATGCCTGCGGGTTGTGCGTGGCAATGATGGCCATGCCGCCGCCCGCCGCGTGTTCCTTCACAAGGGCGTGCAGCTTGCTTTCGCTTGCCGCGTCGAGGGAATTCGCCGGTTCGTCCAGAAGCCACAACGGCCGCGGCGACAGGAACAGGCGGCACAGCGCGGCGCGGCGTTTCTGCCCCGCGGACAGGTAGCGCGCCGGCGCGCGGGCGAAGGCGGACATATCCATTTTCGCAAGCGCGGCATCCGTATCGCCGCCGCGCGCCCAGTAAGACAGATTCTCCCGGACCGTCAGGTCGGGCTTCAGCGCGTTGTCCACGCCCAGCCAGTGGATTTTTTCTTCCGGCGCATCGAACGGTTCGTTATTCCACAGAAGCGTTCCCGCCGCGGGCTTCAGGAATCCCGCCATCAGGCGCAGCAGCGACGTTTTCCCCGCGCCGTTCACGCCGGAGAGCGCAAGAATGCCCCCGCCCCCGACCGTGAAGGACAGGTTTTCAAATACGATGGTCTGCCCGCGCACGCAGGACAGGCTTTGCCCCGAAAAAACAGCCATGAGGATTCCTACCTTCCGCGGCGCGGTGGGGCAAGGTGGGAGGGGAAATTTAAGAATTTTCGTAATTCAAACCGACCGGATCCGTCATTGCTTCGCCGCTGAAAGCGGCGAAGCAATCCAGTCTTTTCAGAAGATTCTGGATTGCTTCGTCAAGGCTTCGCCCTTCTTCGCAATGACGGGATAGGTAAAACAAAGACCAGTTTATTTTTTAACGAGTGTAATGTTAACCGGGCTTGTGCATTTGTTATCTGCGCCGCTGGCAGAGTCGATGGCCCATCCAATGCCACCTCCGAGAACGATGTTCCCAAAGGTTGCTCCGGCCACGTCAGATTTATTGAAATATTTTGTTTCCTCATATCCAGCTTTATTGCAAACAATCGTTATGTCGTGTTTCGTCTTTTTGACAACCACAGCTCCCGGTGCTGGGTTAACGCGGCCTATAGGCATCCCCTCACGTATCAATTCGCAATTCGCTCCTTCGGGGTTCGTATTTATAACGATTTCCTGACTGGTTCCTTCAACGATGGAAGAACATCCTGTCAAAGCCAAAATGGATAAAACAATTAAAAGATATATTATGAAGTAAATACAACTTTTTATTGATATATGATTTCTGCCCAAAAATCTGCGATGAGTCAAGGCAATCGTTCTGGATTGAAAATACCCCAACGAAAAACCGCTGCCGGATCAGGGCAGCGGTCTTTTGGAAACTGGCAAGCTTGCTGGTCTTGCTGTGTAACCTAAGTCAAAAGAGAAGGAGCGTTAAATCCTATAATTCATCTTCGCTCCGGAATGTGGCAGGAATAAGGACAAATTTGTCAGATTTCGAGGTATTTGCATGCCTGAATATTAACCTTTTGTTAACCTGTTTGTCCCGGTATAGGAAAATGCTATAGTTTCAAGCGGCTTATAAACCCCACCACAAAAGGACATCCCCATGACGCGCACCGGACAGGACAGCCTGAAAACCCGCAAGACCCTGAAAATAGACGGCAAGGAGTACGATTATTTCAGCCTGCCGGAAGCGGGGAAGAAAATAGGGGATATCGGCCGCCTGCCTTTTTCCATGAAAGTGCTGCTGGAAAACCTGCTGCGGTTCGAGGACGGCGCGTCGGTCACCGCGGACGACGCCAAGGCCTGCGCCGCGTGGCTGGACAACAAGGGCAAAAAGGAACATGAGGTCGCCTACCGCCCCGCCCGCGTGCTGATGCAGGATTTCACGGGCGTGCCCGCCGTGGTCGATCTGGCCGCGATGCGCGAGGCGATGAAGGCGCTGGGCGGCGACGCGCAGAAAATCAACCCGCTGGTTCCCGTCGATCTGGTCATCGACCATTCGGTGATGGTGGACGAATTCGGTTCGCCCAAGGCCTTCCAGCAAAACGTCGAGATCGAATTCGCGCGCAACGGCGAACGCTACGCCTTCCTGCGCTGGGGC
>JACQIJ010000007.1 GCA_016198545.1 Pseudomonadota bacterium | reverse complement strand
TATGCAGCGGTCTTGCGTTATGGGCTCTGGCCCAGCATTTCGTTTTTACGGACTTTCTGACGCACGGGCAGGCGCGTCATCCCTTTTCCAACCCGAACAGCTATGCGGCTTTGCTTTCCCTTGCGTTTTTCCCGTCGCTGGGTGCAATGATGACGGCACGCAGCAGGATCGTATCCAATGCGGCCGCTTTTTTATGCTTTTTGCTGCTGGGCGCGATGTTTGTCATCGGCGGACGGCTTGCGCTGCTGTGCTTGATCGTCGCGGCGGCAATATTCTTATTTTTTGCGCGTGAAATGCTGTGGCGGCATCGGCGACGCCTGGTCTTTGTCATTCTGGGCGCGGCTGCCGTCGCGGCGCTGGCCGGGATTGACGGCGCATCGCGCCAAATTCCGCTGCACCGCCTGGCCATGATCGGAACCGATCCAGGCAGCCTCGTCTGGGATAGGCTTTATATATGGCAGGCGACGCTGGCGATGATCCGCGATCACTTTCCTTTCGGCGCCGGCATTGGCACGTTTTTTCTTTTCTATCCGCAGTACCGTTTGCCGCAGGAAGTTTTTTCCGGCGGCTTTATGGCGCACAACGATCCATTGCAGTTCTTCGCTGAAATGGGAATCGCCGCGCCTGTCCTGTTTTATATTTGCCTGCTTCTGGTTTTTCTCCGGATGATGCGTTTCTGGAGCGGCCGCAGCGGCTTGCCTGACGGCAGGGCCATCATGACCATGTCGGTTTTTTGCGGTCTGGGCGCGATGGCCGTTCATGCGCATGCGGATTTCAATTTTTATGCGCCGCCGCTTCTGGTTCTGGCGGGATTGCAGCTGGCGTGGTGGCATCGGGAGATAGACGCAGCGTCAGAACCGCGGGAACTGGCCGTAAAGGCGTCGCCAGGGTGGCTTGTTCCGGCTCTGCCGCTGGTTGCTGCGCTGTTCATCCTGCAGGGTTTCCTGCGCAGCGAATATCATGCGAACCGGGCGAAGGATTTGCTGTATGGCGGCGATATGGCCGGTTTTGCCGCGGCGGTCGATGCCGCGAACGATGCAGGCTGGGGGTGGAATGCGCGGCCCTATATTCTTGCATCCGCCGTGCCGCTGGCGGTCCTTGGAACCGAAGGTGGGTCATTGTCCGCGCCGGAGCGGGGCAATCTGATTTCACAGACGGAAGGCCTGCTGGCGCGCGCGGAAGCGCAGAACCCGCGTCTTGTGGCCTTGCCCTATAGCCGCGCGCGCCTTTTCGACGCTCTGGGGAATGAGGGTGACGCTCAAAAACAGCTTCAGGACGCGCTTGCCCTGAACCCGGCGCACGCGCCATCGCGCCTGATGCTTTCGTCCCTGCTGGAAAAAGCGGGTAATGGCGAACAGGGGTATGCCCTTCTTAAGGAAGGATTGCAATGGCGGATCGCGCTGCAGGATGCGCGTGGCTTTTATATGGCCGTCATGGCGGCCGCCTTGGCGCGGGGTGATATTGAAACGCACCGCATCGCGGCGGAAAAAATGAAAATCTTTGCGCTTGCCGGACCCGAAGGCGTTAAATCTGGGTCGGAACCGCCGGAGGATTTTTAGAAGGCGTGCTTTCCTGCCGGACAAGCCACAGGCCGCTTGCGACGATGACGGACGCGCCTATTCCGACCATGATATCGGGAACGTCGCCGAATATGATGAAGCCGAGGATGACGCCCCATACCATCTGTATGTAATGAAAGGGAGCCGCCGCCGCCGCCGCCGCATGCCGGAAGGCCAGCGATACGAGTATAACCCCAACGGCGGAAGTAACGGCCATGAGGATCAAAAGCCATATATGCCGGGCCTCCGGCAGAATAAATTCAGGCAAAAAGAAAGGCAGAACGCAGATCAGGATGACTATTTCCGGCAGCAATGCCCAGGACAGGAGTGTTTCGTTTCTTTCCCCTGGTTTTTCTATTATGCGCACGAATATGTTCGTCGCGGAAAAGGCCAGAGCGCCGGCCAGAACGGAAAGGGAAGGAAGATCGAGCGGTATAAGGCCCGGGCGCAGGATGACAAGAATCCCCATAAAGCCCAGCGCGATGACCAACCATTGTGTTCCGTTTACTTTTTCCTTCAGTATGATCATCGCCAGAAGGCTTGTCATGAAGGGCGCTGAAAAGACGATGGCATACGTCTTGAACAGGCTCATATGGCTGAACCCGTAGATGACAAAAATCATTTGGAGAAAGAAAAAAATACCGCGGGACAGATGCAGCTTCAGTTTTCCGGACGAGAAGGTTTTTTTCAGGCCGCCCAGCCAGGGGGAGCAGATAACAAGAATAGAGAGAACCAGCGTCGCATTATAAAATATGACCGCGTATATCGAGTAAAAGTCCGTAAGGTATTTGATGGCGGCGTCGCCTATGGCCCAAGACGTGAAGCCCGCGATGGCGTATGTAATGCCTTTCATGTTCGATGACTGAGAACTGCTCATGCGTGTATTATATATAAAAATTTTCCATTTTTATCCACAGCAATGTGGGCGCGAAGCTGAATCCGGTATAGATTTCGGACATCGTTGTGTGCAAATCATACGAGGCGGCTTCACAACCGCTTGATATCCCGTCCGAAAACTGCCAGTGTCCATATTATGAGTGATGACGATAATATTCTGCGCTACGACAGGATGGTCGAACAGGCCCTGCGCGGCGTTGTAAAGCAGGCCATCGGGGAAGTCATGAAAGACGGACTTCCCGGCGATCATCATTTCTATATAACTTTCATCACCGATTTTCCCGGCGTCGAGATACCCGATTATCTGCGCGACCGCTATCCGGGGGAAATGACCATTGTTCTGCAGTATCAGTTTTACGACCTGTCCATCGATAACGACAGGATGAAAGTTACCCTGTCGTTCAACAACGTTCCGGAACGCCTGGCCATTCCGCTGAGCGCCATTACCATTTTCGCGGATCCTTCCGTGAATTTCGCGCTGCAGTTCCAGCCGCTCGGGGACGACAGCGGGCCAGACATCGATCCCGATGATGAGGAAGAAGAAGGCAAGCAGGGCGGCGAGAAAAAGGGCGGCAAGACCGGAGAGGTCGTGTCCCTCGACAAGTTCAGGAAGAAGTAACGTACAGTGCGTTCGGCCTTGCGAGATTGGCGTATGCCGCCGGATCCAGGGCATGAACCTCATAAAATAATGATTAAGAGGGGCGCTTTTACCGATGCCGCACGCTGCGGCCGTTCCGTTCCTTATAAAATCTATTACCCTGTAGCGCACAATCTCGGCACTTTGCCTGTTATCATCTGGTCGCACGGATTGGGCGGCACAGCCGACGGGGCCGCCTTTCTGGGCCGCTTTGTATCAAGTCACGGCTATGTCGTAGTGAATATCCAGCATGCAGGGACGGACTCGTCGATCTGGGAAGGGAAGCCGGGACACCCCTGGGATGTGATCCGCGCAACGCCGATTACCCGCGAAAATACGGTTAACCGGTTTCTGGATGTGCCTTTTGCGCTTGATGCCCTTCCCAAATGGAGGGACGAAACCCCTGAGATCGGAGAGCATATGGATTTATCCCGCCTAGGCATGTCGGGTCATTCTTTCGGGGCGTTGACGACGCAGGTATTGTGCGGGCAGGCATTCCCGGCGGCGGATGGCCGGCTGGAGAGTTTCCGGGATGGCCGTTTCAGCGCTGCGATAGCGTATAGCCCCATTCCGGCCCATGACGGCGCGACCGGAGCGGGGCGCAGCCCGGATGATATTTACGGCGGCATCAATATTCCGATGTTGCATATGACGGGCACGGATGATGTCAGCCCCCTGGGCGGCGTCACGGCAACGCAGCGGGAGGAGCCGTTCCGGCACGCCGGCGCAGGAAGCCAGCGTCTGGTGGTGCTTGAGGGGGGAGACCACATGGTATTTGCAGGCAGCCGCGGGAAGCTGGGCGAACATCCGCTGCGCGCGCGGCATGAGGAAATCGTAAAAATCATCTCTCTGGCTTTCTGGGATGCCTGCCTGCGGGGCGATCCGGCGGCGGAAGAATGGCTGGAGGGCGCGCGCGTGCGCGATTTCTGCGGCGGCGATGCGCGGATCGCGTTGCGGGCGCGTCCGGCGGATTTTTAATATCCGGCGCGCGCGGCGTTCATAACAAAAAATTTTGTCTCTGTGCGCATTTTTCTGTTGTATTTTTGCGTGTTGATGTATACTGAAACTGTACGTACGTGCCTATGGCCCCAGCACGGCTGGATAGGTTAAGCAACGACGTGAATGACCTTAAAGACAGGGGGTAAATTTCCCCCGTTTGTTGAACGCTAGCAAGGGTTGTTTGCCGATGTTAACTTACGCAGCGCTTTGGGGCCACGAAGCCCCTATGCCTCCCCGACAGTGTCGTTTTCCAGGAAAGCCGGACATGGTTATGCCGTCCATGCGTTTTGCGGACGGTTTTTTTGCGTCCTCCAGCAGCAGGGTAAACGGATAGGGCGTTCCGTAAGGGAGCGTCTTTCCGGTCAGGAGGGCACATGACCATTCATCCGCAAAACGATCGCATATCTTCTCCCCGCGCGGAAGGACGTGGCGGGATCGCATCGTCTTTCCCTGCGCAGTTCACGGGGAGCATTGAGGATTTGGTATCTGCCTTAAAGCCGCAGCATCCGCTGTACGTCCTGCGACCCCAGATTCTGGCGCCAGCGGCCCGGGACTTTTCCGCGCTTTTCTCCGGCGATGTCATGTACGCCGTCAAATGCAATCCGGACAAGGCGGTTTTGCAGATTCTTTATAAAAACGGCATAAAGGCCTTCGATGTCGCTTCCGTTGAAGAAGTGCGCCTGGCAGCCAAGGCTGCGCCCAAGGCAAAACTCTATTTCATGCACCCCGTGAAGGCGCCGGAGGCCATACGCGAGGCTTATACCATTCACGGCGTGCGTGCCTTTGTTCTGGATACGCAGGAGGAACTTTTTAAAATCCTCCGCGAAACGGATCTGGCGCATGACCTTGAACTGTTTGTACGCATGGCGTTGCCGAAAAACAGCAGCGCCGCCATTGATTTCCGCGCCAAGTTCGGCGCGATGCCGGAGGACGTTTCCCTGCTGCTGCAGCAATGCAGGCCGGTGGCCGCGAAGCTGGGGGTCTGTTTCCATGTGGGGACGCAGACGATGAACCCTTCCGTTTACGCGCGCGCCGTGAATATCGCCGCCGCCGCCATCGCAAGAAGCGGTGTGAAGGTTGATGCCCTCGATGTCGGCGGCGGCTTTCCGGCCGCCTATCCCGGCCAGGCTGCCCCGCCCCCCCTGCCGCAATACATGAAGGCGATTTCCGGCGCGTTAAAAAAATGCGGCCTTTCGGATATGCCGCTGCTGTGCGAACCGGGCCGCGCGCTTGTAGCGCATTCGACATCGCTCGTTGTAAGGGTTGAGCAGCGCCGCGGAGATTTGCTCTATATCAATGATGGCACGTATGGCGGCCTGTTTGACGCGGGGCGCTGGCTCAATCTGCGCTATCCCGTCAGGCTGATACGCAGGGACGGGGAACTGCATCATACCGAGATGTTGCCTTTCCGCCTGGCCGGTCCGACCTGCGATGCGCTGGACATGATGGCGGGCCCGTTTGATTTGCCTGCCGACGTCAGGACGGGCGACTGGATCGAGCTTGGCAATGCCGGGGCCTATAGCCGGGGTTTGCGCGGAAACTTCAATGGTTTCGGCAAATCGGCGGCCATTGCGCTGTATGAGCCTTCCGGTGCAGAATTGCCTAAATAGGGAGATTCCTGAACATGTCACTTTTTGCAAAGAAGAAAGCCGGTTCCAACCGGAAAGCCGAATTGTTGAGCGCGCCGGTCGAGCATATAGACATCAAAAAATTCGATGCCCGCCCGATCATGGATTCCATGGGCGGCATGTCGTTTACTTCGCGCGATCTGTCGCGCGCCGCTGAGATATACAACATGATGCTGGCCGATAAGGATTGCGCCGTGATTTTAACCATGGCCGGGTCGACTTCGGCAGGCGGCTGCATGGATCTGTATGCGGATCTGCTGAAGCACAACATGGTCGACGCCGTCGTCGCGACCGGCGCGTCCATCGTCGATATGGATTTTTTCGAAGGCCTTGGGTTCAAGCATTATCAGGCGCAGGGAATCGTCGATGACCGGGAGCTGCGCGATCTGTATATCGACAGAATATACGATACGTACATAGACGAAGAGGATTTGCAGGCTTGCGACCGCACGATCCTGGAAATCGCAAATGGCCTTGATCCGCGCGCCTATTCGAGCCGTGAATTCATCCGCGAGATGGGGCGTTACCTGTCGCAGAAAGGCAAGAAGGAAAATTCCCTGGTAAAGCTGGCTTTCGAGAATGACGTGCCTATCTTTTGTCCGGCGTTCACCGATTCTTCGGCAGGTTTCGGATTGGTGAAACATCAGGTCGATAACCCGCGCAGGCACATGACGATTGACTCGATCGCCGATTTCCGGGAGTTGACCGATCTGAAGATTCATGCGGGCACGACGGGCTTGATGATGATCGGCGGCGGCGTTCCGAAGAACTTTGCGCAGGATACGGTCGTATGCGCGGAAATCCTCGGCCATGAAGTGCCGATGCATAAATACGCCGTGCAAATCACGGTCGCTGATGTGCGCGATGGCGCTTGCAGTTCCTCTACATTGAAGGAGGCCTGCAGTTGGGGCAAGGTCGATGTGGCGTATGAACAGATGGTCTATGCGGAAGCAACGTCCGTCATGCCCCTGATTGCTTCCGATGCCTACCACCGCGGTCACTGGAAGAACCGCAGGAAGTGGAACCTGGCGAAGGTTCTGGAAAAATCGTGAAATCGTCGTCCGCCGCAAGAGTGGAAAAGCCGCCATTGGCGTTCATGGCCCCTGAAGAAGGCTTTCTCGGCCTGACGGGAAAGGATGCTTTCATGCCTGAAAAGGCGAAGGCATGGGTCATCCCGTTTGGCCTGGAGGCATCGGTCAGTTACGGTTCCGGCACGGTGGCGGGGCCGCAGGCGATCATAGATGCCTCCCGTCAGGTTGAATTGTTCGATGAGCTTTTTTGGAAGGAAGCTTTCCGCGATTACGGCGTCGCCACAATGGAGGCCATAAAGATCGCAAAAAAGATCCCGAAAGCCCTGGAGCAGATTGACGCGCTGGTCGAAGAGACGCTGCTTGCCGGAAAGTTTCCGCTGGTTCTGGGCGGCGAACACAGCATTACGCCGGGGGCAATCCGCCCTTTCATAAGGCGAGGGCAGAAAATAACGCTTCTTCATTTCGATGCGCATGCCGACTTGCGGGACGGCTACGACGGCGAGAAACACTCGCATGCCGCAGCTTTGCGCCGTTGCCTCGATTATGATCAGGTCAGGCTTGTGTCGGTGGGTATTCGCAATATCTCTGCCGGAGAGATTCCCTTCCTTGAAGCCAACAGGAAACGGATCGAAATTTTCTGGGGCAAGGACCGCGGCCGGTGGACCGCAGCCGATGTTGCAAAGGCTGTCGGCGGCGGAGCGGTCTATATTACATTTGATCTTGACGGGTTTGACGGCAGCGTCATGCCCGCTACCGGCACGCCGGAGCCTGGCGGTCTGTTTTGGTCCGACGTCATGGATATTTTTGATTCCGTTTCCGCGCTGCCGGGCATGAATTTTGTCGGCGCTGACGTGGTGGAGCTGGCGCCGGTTCCGGGTTTTCATGCCTGTGATTTCCTTGCGGCAAGGCTGGCGTACAGAATGCTTTCGTATGCAATGGGTTTGCGTCCGCCCGCGGCGAAGTAATAAGATCAGAATCGGGTGGAATCGTTCTATATTTAAAGCTATGACAGATCTTCCGGGCCGGATTTTGTATATTGATGACGATCAGATCCTTCAGGAGATGGTGAAGGAGGCCTTGGGCGCGCGCGGCAATACCGACGTCCTGACATGCAGCAGTTGCGATGAGGCTGTCTTCAAGGGGGCCGGGTTTTCGCCGCATCTGGTGCTTCTGGATATGCGCATGCCGGACAAGGACGGCCCTGCAACCTTGCTGGCGTTAAGGCGGACAAAAGGGCTTGAGTCTGTTCCCGTCATTTTTGTGACAGGCGCGCGGCGGCTGGTCATGAGTGAAAAGTACCAGCAACTGGGGGCGATCGGAGTCATTCATAAACCCTTTACGGGGTCCGAACTTAAAAAGCAGGTTTCCGCGCTCTGGACGTCCAGCCATATGGCAGCGAAGTAGGCAGTTTCCATTTGTGTCTTCCGCTGATTTCTGATAATAAAATTCATGAGCGCCCGTAGCTCAGCTGGATAGAGTATTGGTTTCCGAAACCAAGGGTCGCAGGTTCGAGTCCTGCCGGGCGCGCCATCATCAATTCCGGATATTTTTGCCCGCATCAGGACGGGGACGGCTATGGGCGCGGACATGACTTCCTGCCGTTTTACGGTATGTATCCTACCCTGCCATCAAATGCCGGATGTCAATGGAAAGGGCGTCTGCGATGGCGCGCATGGTCTTTATGGATCCCTCCTTGCGGCCCTTTTCGATTTCGGTCAGGTAGGGGCGCGAAAGGCCCGCAGCGTCGGCCAGTTGTTCCTGCGTCATGCCGCGGTGCTTGCGCAGGATGCGTATGGGATGGTCGGCTTTCGCTGCCAGCGCATCCAGGATTTCATCGGGCAGTGGATTATCGTTGACCGTTCCGCCGGGCCCGTCGGTTATCATCCGGTATTCGTGCAGCGGCACGAGAACGTAGGGTTTGCCCTGAATATGCAGAAGGTCGTGTTTCATGTCTCTGTCAGCAACATACCACAAAAAACGTCTCAGGAAAATCCGGTCATCGCCGTGATGTCCGCAGGCGTTTTGCCCGATTCCCGCAGATATTGCAGCGTGATGGCGTTGTTGCGCTTGGCAAAACGCCTGCCCTCCTCATCCAACAGCATTTTATGGTGGCACCATTCAGGCACGTTCAGGCCGAGCAGTTCCTGCAGAAGGCGGTGCATATGCGTGGCGTGGAACAGGTCTTCGCCGCGCGTGACCAGCGTGACGCCCTGCAGATGGTCGTCGAGCGTGACGCATAAATGATAACCGGCGGGCGTATCCTTGCGGGCCAGCACGATATCCCCCAGAGTTTCCGGCGCGGCCGTCTGCAACCCCTTCGCATGGTCAAGCCATGTCAACGGTCCGGTTTCCGCGCAGGCTTTCGCGATATCAAGCCGCAGCGCGTAGGGGACGCCGGAAGCGATTTTATCCGCGCGTTCGGATTTGCCGAGGTCGCGGCACGTTCCGGGATACAGGTATCCTTCGGGGCCGTGCGGCGCGGAAGGGGAGCGCGTGATTTCCGCCTGTATTTCCTTCCTTGTGCAGAAGCACGGATAAAGCAGGCCGCCGTCTTCCAGCTTGTCCAGCGCGGCGCGGTAGTCGTCCATGTGCTCCGATTGCCGCCGGACGGGTTCTTCCCATGCGACGCCCAGCCATGAGAGGTCTTCATAAATGCCGTCCTCAAATTCCGGGCGGCAGCGGCCCGCATCGATATCCTCGATGCGCAGGATGAAGCGCCCGCCCGGTTTTGCCGCGCGCCCGTAAGCGAACAGCGCGGAATATGCGTGGCCGATATGCAGCCGCCCCGTCGGGGACGGGGCGAAGCGTGTGACGGTGCTCATTGCTCCATTTTAAAGAAAAACCGTGCGAATTACGATCCCCCCAGCGTCAGGGACAGGGTTTTCTTTTCATTGCCCCGCATGATTTCCAGCGAAACAGTGTCGCCGGGTTTGGTTTTCTCGACGAGATAATTCTTCAGTTTCTTGCCATCCTTGATCGGCATGCCATTGATGGACAGGAACACATCGCCGGTCTGCAGGCCGGCTTTTTCCGCAGGGCCCGAGACTCCGGATACTGCTACGCGCCAGCTGTCGCCGAGTTTGGATACGGTCAGTCCCGCGCCGACTTTCGGGAATTTCGGGCTTTTCCCGGCGATCAGGGATTTGGCCATGTCATTCAAGACGTCGCCGGGAATGGCGAAGAAGATTTTGCTGCAAACGCCGTCGCCTTCCTTGTTGCCGCCGATAACGGCATGAGCCATGCCCACGATTTCTCCTTTTGCATTGAAGATGCCGCCGCCCGAATTGCCGTTGCACGCGGAGAGGTCGAGATGAACCAGCCGGCTTTCGACCGTCGGCAGGAATATGTCGTTGCTGCCGACGTATCCGAACGCCTCCGTGGGCCCCCAGCCCAGCGGGTAACCGACCGTGAAGATTTTTTCCCCCCGCTGCATGTCCCGTTCGGCAAGGCGGGCGGAGCCAAGATATTTTTCCGCCTTGGCGGGATCGGCGCGATAGACGGCGATGTCGGTATATTCATTCGCGCCGACAAGCTGCGCCGGCAGGTCATCGAGATTTTGACTCCTGATCCTGATTTCACGGGGGATGATGGTTTGTTTGAGGTTATCCTTGTCGCGCTGTTCGACGACGTGGTACGCCGTCAGAATATAGCCGTTGCCGATATGCGTGCCGCTTCCGCGAATTCCAGGCATGGATTCTTTATTTTCCCCGGGGGGTATTCCGCGCGCCTGTGCCTGGACGGGCAGGTAATCGCTATCGTCCCTTACAATCCCGACGGCCGCGTTGCGGGCCGTATCGATTGCCGCTGCCGGCAAAAAAATCTCTGCGCCGTCCGCGTTAATCTCGGCCGCCTCTCCCTGCATTCCTGTGACGATCATAAGGCCGGCAAAAACCGCCGTGGCGGCGCTATTCAGGGATTTCATTTTCGTTTCTCTCCGTTGGATTTTTATTATGTCCTTAGGACTACCACATGCGTCGGTTATTTTACAAGGAATATTCCGGTAAACATTCGAGAGGGTGATTATTATAGAAATAATAAGATTTGATACCCGGAATTTCTTTGGATATTTTAGAAGCAGGCGTTGATCTTAAAAGACGCTGTACGGACTTTGTCTTTTCTCACAGAATGACAGGCATGCTTCTGACGCGCTTCAATATGATTTTTGCGGGTATGGTCCTTGCTTTTGGCCTGTCGATAACGGCTCTGGCCAGGATTTACGATACGGGCATAACGGTCAGCAGCACTCTTTACACCATGCCGCTGCGCGTTTCCATTCAGGCATTCCTTCTTGCTTACGTCAGCTGGCGCGTCTTCTACATCATGATCGTGCAACGGCCCCATCGCCTGACGCGCGCCATACTGGCCGATTTCAGGAACGGCCTTTTCAACAGGGACCGCTTGCTGACGGCGTTGCCCGTGGTCATCCTGATGCCCGTTTTTTTCTCCCTGTTCACGTCCGCGAAAAACCTGATTCCTGTCATGCACCCCTTTGCGCTCGATCCGGCGCTGGCGGAAATCGACAGAATTTTTCATTTCGGCCGCCATCCGTGGCAGTGGCTGCAGCCGGTCATAGGCGTTGCAATCGTCAGCAGCGCGCTGAGCTTTTTCTACAAGACATGGTTTTTCTCGAAATTCATGGTTTGCATGTGGCAGGCTTTTTCCCTGAAACGTCCGCGTCTGCGGGAACAGTTTTTCCTGACTTTCGTTGCGTCGTGGATTGTAAACGGCGCGGTACTGGCTGTTTTGCTATCATCGGCGGGGCCGTGTTATTTCGGCAATGTGTATCCGGGCCTTGAAAATCCTTATGAGCCGCTGATGTCCTATCTGCGGCAGGCGAATGAAACCTATCCCATCCATGAGTTCTTCGCGATGGATTACCTCTGGAACGCGTACAGCGAAAGAAAGACCGCCATTTTCTCCGGCATTTCCGCGATGCCCAGCATGCATGTGGCCGTTGCCTTCATGCAGGCATTGCTGGGCTGGCGGATCAATCGTTTCGCCGGGTGGTTTTTCACTCTCTATCTTTTCATCATCATGATCGGTTCGGTTCATCTGGGCTGGCATTATGCGATCGACGGATATCTGGCCATCGCTGTGACAGGGGTTCTATGGGTCCTGATCGGGAAATGGACGGGCCGGGATGAAATGCTGGTTGCATCCGGGACGTAGAAGAAGGATAAAGCGTAATGGAAAAGCTGAACGTCTATACTCATGGCCCGGCATCGGGCGGCGCGCCGCAACAGCTTGTGCTGCTGCTTCACGGTCTTGGGTCGAACGGGCAGGATTTAATCGGCCTTGCGCCGTTTTTCGTGCAGGCGCTGCCGGACGCCATTTTCGTTTCTCCGGATGCGCCGTTTCCGTGCGACATGGCGCCGTTCGGCTGCCAGTGGTTTTCGCTGCAGGAATGGACGCCCGAATCTATCTTGCGCGGCGTACAGCAGGCCGCGCCCATATTGGAGGACTTCATCAAAAAGACGATGGAAAAATACGGCGTGTCCGCGTCGAAAACGGCGCTGGTCGGCTTTTCCCAGGGCACGATGATGGCGTTGTATGCAGGCCCGCGTTTTTCGCACGATCTTGCGGGCGTTCTCGGCTATTCCGGCGCGCTCGTCTGGGGCGAAGGCGTGGATGAGGACAATGTCCGCAAGATTCCCGTGCACCTTATTCATGGCGATGCGGACAACGTCGTGCCCGTCGCCGCGTGGCATCAGGCCGTAAAAAAGCTGAAGGAAGCGGGTTTTACCATTACGGGCAGCATCACGCCCGGCCTGGCGCACAGCATCGACGAAGCCGGGATCCGCGACGGCGCGGCATTTTTGCGGCGCGTTCTTTCTTAACCTGCCGTTAATGCTTGAAACTATATTTCGCGGCACAGCGGCCCGGCGCAATATGTCCCATAATATTGCGCCGCATCAGAGGATTATTTGACCCGGAATCTATACGTTTCCCGTGATTTCCTGTAAAATATAATTATAGGGGGAGTCCGCGAAACCCTTGGAGTTTCCCGCCTTTTAAGGGTTTCCGCCGTGTTCATCGGTCAACGGAAGGAGATGTTTGAAAGGATGGATATCAGTACGCCGCTGGAAAAATGTCCGGCCCTTATTCTGAATGCAGATTATCGGCCGCTCAGCTATTACCCTCTTTCGCTGTGGTCTTGGCAGGACGCGCTCAGGGCCATTTTTCGTGAAACAGTCGTGGTTGTCTCCGAATACGAACGCATCGTCCGTTCGCCCACGCATGAAATAAAGTTGCCGAGCGTTCTTGCGCTCAAGGAATATATACCCGCAGCGCAGCAGCCCGCCTTCACGCGATTCAATGTTTTCCTGAGGGATCGGTGGCAATGCCAGTATTGCAGCGATATATTCCGGACGCAGGATTTGACGTTCGATCACATCGTTCCCCGGTCGCGCGGGGGGCGGACGTCATGGACGAATATCGTTGCTGCCTGTCAGGAATGCAACATCATGAAGGGCGACAGGCTGCCGCGCGAGTGCGGCATGTATCCGCTAAACGATCCGCACAAGCCGTCGATTTACGAGTTACAGGATAATGGTAGGAGGTTTCCTCCCAACTTTTTGCACGAAAGCTGGGGGGATTTTCTGTACTGGGACACCGAACTGACGGATTGATCCGGCAGGCGGTGACACGGTCACTCAAACAAAAGGAGGTTGTCATGTTTGGGAGTTCTGATGTAGGCGCAAAAAGGGATGTCATGGGCGCGATCATGTTTTATGTCGCGCAATTGATAGCTCTGGCCGGGTTGTCAACGGTGCTTGTCCATTTTCTTGGAATGGCGGGCGTTGTGGAGAATGCCGGTAATTTCTTTGATGGCGGGCATACCTTTACGCTCATAGGGACGATATTCACCCTGTGGCTGGGCGGCTCGATCCTGACGGCAAGAAAGGCTACGAGCGACACGATGTCGATATTGATCGTCGCGACGGGCGTATATCTTGCATGGACGTCAGGCATCATGCTGGGTCTTATACCCATTGCGCTGCTGACCACAGTCGGCAAGGAATAATTCCGTAAGAAAATCCACCGGGCCGCATCGCAGCGGCCCGGTTTCTTTTCGGCCTGAAAGCCGCGCAAATGCTTGACTCCAGCGCGATGCACGCCTACAAAGGACCGGATTTTAACATTAAATTTCAGGAGCCGGTCATGTTTGACGATTTATTTGATTTCGGGAAGAAGCGCACTTTGAAGCAGTCCGTCGGATTTTATATTTTTTACATGACGGTTTTTCTAGGCGTCACGGGTTTTCTTAAACTTATCGGCGCATAAGGCGCTACAGAACTCCGTTCGCTTTCCGCGCGATAAGGATCGAGGCGATCAGACAGTCGAATGCCGCGCCTGCCGAAATGATGACGTTCCATGCCGCCATAGACAGGCCGAAGAAGGGGTCTTCCCACGCGGGCTGATCGCACGGGACGGCGGACAGGGTCTGTATTTTTTCCAGCAGGCTTTTGGTTTCTCCCGTATCGAAGGTAACCTTGCAGCCTTCAAGGAACGATATCCACCAGCGCTGCTCGACGCCTGCGTGATAGAGGGCGATAGTTGCGCCGATCAGGAAAACAACCGAAGAGATAAAGAGCAGCAGAGCTGCGGCTTTGGGTCTGCCGAATTTCCATGCGGCAAAAAATCCGGCAAGTCCTAAAATGGCTGTAAGCGCATAGGGAACGCGCTGGTACAGGCACAGCGTGCATGGTTCCATGCCGTAGGCGTACTGCGCCGTCAGCGCGGCAGCCAGCGCGGCCAGCGAAAAGGCGGCTATGGCTGCGCAGACCAGCGGCGCATGGGAAAGAGTTTCTTTGACGGCGGCAATCATCATAAAACCGATCTAACCGTTTCCCTGATAATGTCAAACGCCTCCGGCCCGATAAAAATAACGGCGCCAGCCAGAAGACCGATCCACCCGATGCCGACGATGGCGCCTGCGACAACCGCAAGCCCGTCGCGCATCAGCGTGCCGACGGCCATCAGGACAAGCCCCATGCTCGGCACGGAATGCGTCATCGGAATGGGCAGGCAGGCGGTCAACGCCATGACAAGCCCCAGCGCGCCGAAAACGCGCGACGGGCCGTCCTGCGTGATCCATCCCATGCGCGGGCGTACCAGCAGCTCTATTTTCTCAAACCACGGAACCATGCCGCCCAGAAGGCCGGTCATTTTGTCCTTTGGCATCGGTTTGCGCAGAAGCTTCTCCGGCATCCAGAGCCTATGCCGCCCCAGTGCCTGTTGCGCCGTCAGGAAGACGAGGGGCAGGGCAAGAATGAGGTTGATGCCCGGCGGTACGGGCAGCGGCAGCGCCATCGGTCCGGCAAAAACGAGAATAAGTACGCCGAACCCCCTTTCATGAAGGGCATCGGCCAGAAAGCCTATGTTAACTTTTTCGGCCCGCAGAACCTCCTGTCGCAGATCGGAAATCAGGCGGG
The DNA here is from genome assembly GCA_016198545.1 of Pseudomonadota bacterium. Classification (GTDB taxonomy): domain Bacteria; phylum Pseudomonadota; class Alphaproteobacteria; order Micavibrionales; family Micavibrionaceae; genus JACQIJ01. The sequence continues at coordinate 404 of JACQIJ010000007.1, read as the reverse complement.
AAAGAGGGCGTATGGCGGGCACGGCGGCATCGGTCATGCAGGGATGATATTCCTAAAAATCATGCAAAAAAAGCCATTTGTTAACTAAATGTAACGATTGCGGTGCTACTATTGCTGTAGCAAGAGTTGCGGGAGAGAGGGGCATGCCGCACGAGGAAAGACGCATCATTTTCGATTACCATGAGACGTACAGGGCCATTTACGCCCTGTGCGTTCAAAAGGAAATGAAAAAGCCGCCGCCGGGCAAGATTATCGCCGCCAAGCCGAAACCGGATGACGAAAAAGCCATGATTTTTTCCATTGAAAACGATTATGAGGAAAGCGCGGCCGAGCGTGAATACAGCCAGGACTTTATCGCCGCCGCCCTGATGCTGTTCTGCCGTTCCAGCCGGATTCCCCTGCCC
>JACQIJ010000020.1 GCA_016198545.1 Pseudomonadota bacterium | reverse complement strand
GCATTTTACAGGCTGAAGACGTCGCGCGACTCGCGGAAAATGAAGGCTTTTTGGTAAAAAGCTACCATGCTGATTCGGCTGGCATTTTGCGGGTAGTGGAAATTGATTCTGGGGAAAAGTGAAAAAATTCCTGTTGCCGCGCTTGATTGCGTTCGAGTCGGAAAGTTACGTTTTCATCATCACTATACACAAGTACAAGATTGTTGAAACGCTGCAACGTTTTAGCTGGAATGGGGGCTGTGCATATGTGCGTGAATCAGGTAAAATACAGGTGTTCGGGTGAACGCCTTAACGAAAACAGGAACAGTCATTATGAGACATAATTCACAGGGACGGCGCGGCAGGCATCGTGGAAACGGCGGCCATCATCGTCATGGCGGCAGCGGTGGCGGTCAGAACAGGGCGCAGGTATTCGACAGCAACGGCCCGGAAGTCCGCATTCGCGGCACAGCCTATCAGATTTGCGAAAAATACCAGGCTTTGGCAAAGGATGCGTCGTCGATGGGCGACCGGGTTCTGGCGGAGAGCTATCTGCAGCATGCTGAGCATTATCAGCGCATCATCAGTCAGTGGCACGATTCAATGCCGCCGCGCAGCGATGTCCATTACGGCCAGCAGCAGGGGCAGCAACAGCAACATTCCGGCAACGACAAGGCGGAGGAGGCCGATCTCGGTCTTCCGGCCAGCATCACCGGCACGAAACAGGATGCGAAAGCCGAAGGTTTTCTAGAGGATGCCTGATAGGGCTTGAAATTTTTCTTTTAAAAGGCGGGCAAGCCCGCCTTTTTTGTTTGTTTGACACAAGCAGGGGCTTATTTTAATGTCGCCTCATGAAACTCGGACAAGTATTTGGTATTGCAGTTTTATATGCTGCCGCAGGGATGGCTGCGCCGGAAACGGTGCGCGCGGGGCAGGAGCAGGCCCCTTCCGAAGCTGAAATTGATGTCTGTACCGCCGACCGCAATGTCACTTACATGAAAATGAAGATGGATGGTCCGTCGGAATTCATTACGTATGAACTTTGGGGGGAAACAGCTACCGAGTTGCGCGAAACCTTTGAGCATTTCACTCTTGATAAGGTAAAGAATGATGATGATCTGCTGATGGCCGCGCTGGATAATTTCGGCTTGAGGTTCAAGATCAAAAACGGGTTTGAGATTACAGGCGGTGCGTCGGGCGCACCGCCGCATAAATGCCAGGAACCGCCGCACACAACCCCGTTGCCCGAACTCTATGTCGGGCAGGTCGATGCCTGTATCGCGGACGAGAGCAGGACGGTTTCTGTTATTTATGGAATTGTAACAGGGCCTTCTGTGGAATTCAGGAAAACGCTGACGGATGCGATTGAAAAGACAATCTCCACATATCGTGGCGATATGAGCAGCGGCGAGGGCCTCAAAGATGCCTTGACTGACAGCATTTTGGCCGTCGAAAAGCGGCTCGGTGGAGAAACGTTCTTCTATTTTGCGCCTTCCGGAGCGCTGCAGGAAGGCTGCAAACCTCAGAAACTGGCTATGTAAGCTTGAACATAGGACTCCGGCAGCCTAATTTTGCTTTCTGGTATAATGGAATTAAGGCAAAATAAGCCCTGAAAAGGGGTTCAAAGCTATGGATTTCGATAAATTTACGGAAAAGTCGCGGGGGTTCTTGCAAAAGGCGCAGACGCTGGCCATGCGCGCGAGCCATCAGTCGCTGGAGCCGGAGCACTTGCTGCGCGTGATGGTCGACGACGAGGACGCACTGGTTAAAAAATTGGCCGGGGCGGCGGGCGGGGATATCGCAAAGCTTTCGCGCGAAGTGGATGCGGCGCTGACGAAGGCGCCGAAGGTGACAGGCAGCGGCGCGGGCGGCCTGCGCATCTCAACCGATCTGGCAAAGATACTGGATAATGCTGTTGTGCTGGCTGAAAAATCCGGTGACAAGTTCGTGACCGGCGAGCGCATCCTGCAGGCGATGGTTCTGGCCAAGGCTACCCATGCGCAGGAGATTCTCCATGCGTCGGGCATGCAGCCCGTAGCACTTAACCAGGCGATAAACGATATGCGCAAGGGCCGCACTGCCGATACGGCAAATGCCGAAGGGCAGTTTGATGCGCTGGCCAAATACGCCCGTGACCTGACGGACATGGCGCGGGATGGCAAGCTGGATCCCGTCATTGGCCGGGATGAGGAAATCCGCCGCACGGTGCAGGTGCTCTCGCGCCGCACCAAAAACAACCCCGTTCTGATCGGCGAACCGGGCGTCGGCAAAACCGCGATTATCGAAGGTCTCGCGCTGCGCATCATCAACGGCGATGTGCCGGAAAGCCTCAAGAACAAACGCCTGATGGCGCTTGATCTCGGTGCGCTTCTGGCCGGGGCGAAGTTCCGCGGCGAATTCGAGGAACGCCTTAAGGCCGTTCTTGATGAAGTTCGCGCAAATGCCGGAGAAATCGTTCTTTTTCTGGATGAGCTCCACACAATCGTCGGGGCAGGCAAGGCCGAAGGATCGATGGATGCTGGCAACATGCTCAAGCCTGCGCTGGCGCGCGGCGAACTGCACATGGTCGGCGCGACGACGCTGGACGAATACCGCAAACATATCGAAAAAGACGCCGCGCTGGCCCGCCGTTTCCAGCCCGTCTTCGTGTCGGAACCGACGGTGGAGGATACGATCTCCATCCTGCGCGGGCTGAAGGAAAAATACGAAATGCACCACGGCGTGCGGATAACCGATGCGGCGATTGTCGCGGCGGCCACGCTGTCGCATCGTTACATCACCGATCGCTTCCTGCCGGACAAGGCTATCGACCTGATGGACGAGGCGGGAAGTCGTCTGCGCATGCAGGTGGATTCGAAACCTGAAAGCATTGACGAGCTGGACAGGCGCATCGTACAGCTGAAAATCGAGCGCGAAGCGCTCAAAAAGGAAAAGGACAAGGCCAGCATGGACCGTCTCAAGAGTCTTGAGCAGGAGCTTGAAGGGCTTGAGAAAAAATCCGCCGATTTGACCTCGCAATGGCAGGCGGAGAAAGAAAAGTTGAATTCGGCGCAGAAATTTACTGAGGCCCTGGATCAGGCGCGCAACGCATTGGAGCGGGCGGAGCGCGAAGGCGATTGGGCCAAGGCGGGGGAAATTAAATATGGAACCATCCCCGAACTGGAGAAACGTATCGAAAGGGCGGCGCAGGCGGCAGGACAGAGGATTATAAACGAAGAAGTTACCGAAGATGATATTGCTGGCGTCGTCAGTAAATGGACGGGCATCCCCGTTGACAAGATGCTGGAGGGCGAACGAGAGAAACTTCTGCATATGGAAGAAAAACTGCGCCAGCGCGTTGTCGGGCAGGATGAAGCGGTCAACGCCGTTGCCGCCGCCGTGCGCCGGGCCCGCGCCGGGCTGCAGGATCCGCGCCGTCCGATAGGATCCTTCCTGTTTCTTGGCCCTACGGGCGTAGGCAAAACCGAATTGACGAAGGCGCTCGCCGCGTTCCTGTTCGACGACGACACGGCATTGGTACGCATGGATATGTCCGAATACATGGAAAAACATTCCGTCGCGCGGATGATTGGTGCGCCGCCGGGATATGTGGGTTATGAAGAAGGCGGCGCACTTACGGAAGCCGTAAGAAGAAGGCCGTATCAGGTTGTTTTATTTGATGAAGTCGAGAAAGCGCATCCGGATGTTTTTAACGTGCTGCTGCAGGTTCTGGATGACGGACGGCTTACGGATGGGCAGGGGCGCACGGTCGATTTTTCCAATACGGTCCTGATCATGACTTCGAACCTCGGCGCAGAACACTTGGTCGCGCTGGAGGATGGACAGGATGTCGAAGCCGCGCGCGGCAAGGTTATGGATGCCGTGCGGCGTGCTTTCCGTCCTGAATTCCTCAACCGTCTGGATGAAATCCTGTTGTTTCGTCGCCTCGGGCGCGAACAGATGGCCGGGATCGTCGATATCCAGCTTGGCTACCTTCATAAACTACTTGCCGGACGGCGTATTGAACTCAATCTGGATGATAAAGCGCGCAAATGGCTGGCTGACAAGGGATATGACCCGGTTTACGGCGCGCGGCCACTGAAGCGCGTGATCCAGTCGCACCTGCAAAACCGCCTCGCGGAAATGATTTTAAAGGGCGAGGTGGCCGATGGGGCGGTCGTTTCCGTGAGCGTGAAGGGAGATGCGCTTTCTTTTGTTACGAAAGGGGGAAAGGCCGAGGCCTCTCCCTCCCGCAAATCCAAGCCGGCGGCGTAATAAATAGGGAAAATCCCTTCCATGCCATTGTCACATCTTGTTTGTTCCTTATACTTCAAGGGGTAGGTTTATTCGG
>JACQIJ010000015.1 GCA_016198545.1 Pseudomonadota bacterium | reverse complement strand
GTCCTCGCGTCTGACGCAACGCTTTCATACAACGCCACGTCCGGCAACTTTTATCGCTATGTGGCGTCGTCCGTCGATTACCAGACGGCGCATTCGGCGGCAATCAATGCGCAGATATTCGGCATTTACGGCCACCTGCCCACCATCATGTCGGCGGCGGAGAACACGCATGTCGAGGCATTGATCACGGCGGGGCAATCGATCTGGCTGGCCGGTTCCGACCAGGCCGTGGCCGGGGAATGGCGCTGGATCGAAGGCCCCGAAAACGGCATACAATTCTGGAGCGGCAACATAGGCGGCAGCGCCTTCGGCGGAAATTACGCCAACTGGGCCGTCGGGGAGCCGAACAATGACGGCAACCCCTCCACCTTCATGCGGATGCAGGACGGCGGCACATGGACCGACCGCGCCAACGGCGCAGGCCCCTATCATTATGTGATCGAATGGGAAGGCACGGACATCCTCAGCTCCGGCAACCCGACGACCCTGAACGGCGGCGACGGCAATGACACGATTTACGGCGGCGCGGGAACGGATACTCTCGACGGCGGAAATGATGACGATATCCTTTACGGCGGCGGCGGTGATGACACGTTGAACAGCGGAACAGGCACAGACCTGATGTACGGCGAAGCGGGCAACGATACGCTGAATTCACAGTCGGCCGATAGTCTGGCAACGCAAATTGCCGCCATTCTGACTGCCAATCCAAGCGTCTTCTATGACTCGACGACTGGCAACTTCTACCAGTATATCAATACAAACTCGACATGGAGCGCCGCCAACACGGCAGCTGCCGGCGCAACCATCAACGGCGTCGCAGGGCACCTTATACATGTTACGTCGGCATACGAAAACGGGATGATCGATGCCCTTCTGGGAACCGATGAAACATGGCTCGGCGGCACCGACCAGGCGACGGAAGGCGCATGGCTTTTCTCCGGCGGGTTTCTGAACGGCATACAGTTCTGGAGCGGCACATCAGGCGGATCGGCCCAAAACCTCTTTTATACCAACTGGGCGGCAGGCCAGCCGAATGCCAGCGCCGGCAACGTCGATTTCCAGTTTCAGCTTGACGGCGGCGCATGGGATGATTTGAATGCCACCGGAAAAACGAAGAACAGCTACGTCATCGAATGGGAGGGCGTGCAGCTCCTGACGCCCACATCCAGCGTCACGCTGTCCGGAGGCGCGGGCACGGATGCCCTTTACGGAAGCGCAGGGCAGGATATTTTCCTGTTCGAGGCGGCAACGGCGGGCACAAACGACTCGATATACAATTATGACCGCACCGACATAGATAAAATCAATATCGGCGATCTGTTAACGGGCTACGTCGCAGGCACATCGGATGATGACGCTTTCGCCCGATTCACCGTATCCGGCTCCGACCTTCTGCTGCAGGTTGACGCCAACGGCACGACGGGCGGATCCAGCTATGCCACCGTCGCCACCCTCGTCGGACAGGGCGCCAGCGCAGGCCTGTTCAACGTCGAGGAAATGGTGGCGCAGGGCCTTCTGATTATGACCTGATTTGAATTTTTCCGGCAAAACCACTATAAAAGCGGCATGGAATGGAAAGTCGCCGCCCTGTACCGCTTCGTTGCCATAGACAATCCTCCCGCCCTGCGGACGGAGTTAAGGGATGTGTGCGGCAAAAACGGCATTTGCGGCACGATTCTTCTGGCCCCCGAGGGCATCAACGGCACGGTCGCAGGGCCGGAGGAAGGCATAGCCGCGCTGATGGATTTTCTTGAAAAAAAGCTTGGAATCGGAAAAGGCGAAGTCAAATATTCCCATGCCTCCGAAAAGCCCTTCATGCGCATGAAGGTGCGGCTGAAAAAGGAGATCGTCACGCTGCGCGCGCCCGAAGCAAACCCCGCGAAAAGAGTCGGCAGTTACGTTGAACCGCAAGACTGGAACGCGCTGATAAACGATCCCGATGTCGTGCTGATCGATACGCGCAACCGGTATGAAACCGAGGTAGGCATTTTCAAGGACGCAATCGACCCCGCAATAGGTACATTCACGGAATTCAAGGGATTCGTCGAAAGAAATCTTGATCCCGCAAAGCATAAAAAAGTTGCGATGTTCTGCACGGGCGGCATACGGTGCGAAAAGGCTTCGGCCTATATGCTCGCGCACGGCTTTGAAAACGTCTATCACCTGAAGGGCGGCATCCTGAAATACCTTGAAACCGTCCCCGCGGATGAAAGCCTGTGGGAGGGCGAATGTTTCGTATTCGACAAGCGCGTCGCCATCGGCCACGGCCTCGTGGAAGGCCGGCACGGCATGTGCTACGGCTGCCGCCACCCTCTTTCCGAATCGGACATGAAAGCCCCGTCTTTCGAGGAAGGCGTTTCCTGCCCGCGCTGCATCGGCAACCTTACGCCGGAAAAGGCTGCGGGCCTGCGCATGCGGCATGAACAGATGCTAAAGGCCGCCTCTTGAAAATCTAAACCACCGCCCCCATGAAATCGGTCAGTTTCATGGTCTCGAATTTCTTCCGGTCGGCGAACAGGCCGATGATTTTCGCAGTGTGGGCCGCGGAATAATGACCCTTTAAATATTCTTCCAGCTTCGCCTCGATCAGCGGGAATCCTTCGGCGCGGCGGCGCTTGTGCCCGACCGGATATTCGATCTCCACCTTTTCCGTTTTGCTGCCGTCCTTGAAGAAAATCTGGATGGCATTGGCGATGCTGCGCTTGTCGGGCTCGTGATATTCGGCGGAGTAGCGCTTGTCCTCCACCACTTCCATCTTCGCGCGCAGCGCGTCGAAGCGCGGTTCGGATGCCGCTTCGTCGGTGTAATCATCGGC
>JACQIJ010000014.1 GCA_016198545.1 Pseudomonadota bacterium | reverse complement strand
GACGCGTCGCAGGTTAAAAAATTGTATTTTATATGTGAAAATATTTTTTTATAGTCATTGATACCATCGAATCCTCCGTCCAGCGCCAGAATCGGATCGTGATTCTTCACTTCCGCATTGAGATTCGGAATATCACCGGATGGAATGTACGGCGGATTGGCGACAATCAGGTCAAAAGATTCATCCAGGGATTCGGCCCAGTCGCCTTGCGCAAACGATGCGCGATCCGCCACGCCGTTGCGCACGGCATTACCCTGCGCTACGGCCAGCGCGGATTCGGATGCATCGACGCCTACGCCCGCCGCATCCGGAAATTTTTTCAGCAGCGCAACCAATATGCACCCGCTGCCTGTGCCAAGATCCAGAATCATGCGAGGAGGATTTGCGGCAAACCTGCTCGCCGCCGCCTCCACCAAAACTTCCGTATCGAATCTGGGATCAAGCACATCAGGCGTAACTCTGAATGAAAGACCGCAAAACTCCTTTTCGCCGATGATGCGGCTGACCGGTTCACCGGCCGCGCGGCGATCAGCAAGCATCCTGACCGCATCCGCTTCGTCGTTCGAAACTTCTTTTTTGCCTGAAATCAGGTCAGCGTCATTCACGTCGAGCGCATGCTTTATCAACCAGCGCGCTTCCCGCGCGGAATCCTCTACGGCCGCCGCGACAAGCTGCTCCCTGATAATTTTTTGCAATTCCTGCAAGATCACGCGCAATAGCTTTACTCGATAACAGACTTGATTCTCTTGACCTTTGCACGGCCCTTGTCTTTGCAAATATTCGAAATGCGCCCACGGATAACAGATTCGGAAACATTCAGAACTTTGGCTATACGAACGGACGTAAATCCCCTTTTCTTTAAATCCATTACTTCTCTTTCGAATCTCAGACCCAGCCTGTTGCCTCTTATCTGTACGCTAAAAGGCAGCATGTCCCATGCGCGCTCAAATTTTTCCCTGAATGCAAGATTGGTACGCAGATATTCATCAAATACTTCCCGGCTTGGCATGTCATCGTCTTTTCCTACTTCCGTAAGCGTCCTGCCCGTCCTGATGCGCCGCAAGTATTCCTCAAAATCCGTCGCCCCCCACGGCTCCGTTCTTCCATGCGCCTCAAGACCACGGCGATGCCATGAATTTTTCGCTACGTCCGTTGAGGGGCGACGATTTTTAATCGATTTCCTCAATTTTTTCATATGCTCCTCGGAGGGTCGCATGGGCAGAATGCCCTCCTTTCTTTGTCCATTCATTATCTTCCTGAGCTTTTTCTTCAGCCTGGTCCCCGCTAATCCTATACGCCACGGAAGACCGAATTCCTTTCTGTATTCATCGGGCGTTATATCGTGAGATATCTGAAGATGCTTGAAAAGCGCCTCATATCGGTTGCCGCAATAAAGGCATAAAAGTTTTTCCTCATCGAAATAAGCATTAACCTCTTCCTTTGTCGAAAATTTCATTTTCACAGGAAAACCGCGCCTTTTTTTGACTTTGCGTATTTTTACAGCCATTTCTTAAACCTCAAGTTCTGCTAGTTTTTCCGCCTGATCGTGAGCAATGAGTTCGCTGACGACTTTATCCAGCTCCACCCCTTTCATAACTTCCGGCAGATTATAAAGCGTCAGGTTAATGCGGTGGTCCGTGAGACGACTTTGCGGGAAATTATAGGTGCGTATCCGTTCCGACCGGTCTCCCGATCCTACCTGCGACTTGCGATCGGCAGCACGTTCGTCGTGGAGCTTCTGCCGCTGCGCATCATATAGACGCGTACGCAGGATTTTCATTGCCTTGTCCCTGTTCTTGTGCTGCGACTTTTCTTCCTGCATCGACACGACGATCCCCGTTGGCAGATGCGTAATGCGCACAGCGCTTTCAGTCTTGTTCACATGCTGTCCGCCCGCGCCCTGCGCCCTGAACAGGTCGATGCGTAAATCCTTGTCGTCGATTTTGACATCGACCTCCTGCGCCTCGGGCAATACGGCTACCGTGGCGGCGGACGTATGAATGCGTCCGCCGGCTTCCGTCACCGGCACACGCTGTACCCGGTGTACGCCCGATTCGAATTTGAGCTTGCCGAACGCGCCGGGGCCGCTGACCTCGGCGATAATCTCCTTATAGCCGCCCAGATCGCTTTCGCTGGCCTCAACGACGTCGATCCGCCAGCCCTGCGCAACCGTATAGCCGCGATACATATCGAACAGATCGGCTGCGAACAATGCCGCTTCCTGCCCGCCCGTGCCGGCGCGGATTTCAAGAATAGCATTATGGGAATCTGCGGCATCCTTTGGAATAAGAGCCAGTTTTATCTTTTCCTCAAGCGCGGGAATCTTCTCTTTCAGGACGTAATACTCTTCCTCCGCCATTTTGCCCATCTCGGGGTCGGACTTGAGGACTTCGAGATCCGCCAGTTCATTCAGCGCGGATTCATAGGCATCCAGCACCTCGACCACAGGCGTCAATTCGGCATATTCACGCGACAACTTGACGAACTGCTCCCCGCCCAGGTTCCCTGCGGACATCAGGGCCGAAAGCTCGTTATGCCGCGCCTTGATGGGTGCCAGTTTGCGTTGAAGCGTCATAATCTTTATTTAACCGTAATGTCTTCATACAACAAGAGGCTTGTATGATCATAAGAATCCTGTTCTGCTGGACGCATAATAACGAAAAACAACAGGTACAAGGAGGCATGACATGCAAAAACCTTTGGCTGCGATAGCGGCCTTTATGGCGATTTTTGGCGCTGCAGAGATCGCTTCAGCCGAGTCCGCGGATATCACGGGCTGCACGAACGACGGTTACAAAGTCACGATGCACACGGATGTCGAAGGATCTGTCGGCGGTAAGGAACTGAAACATCTGGTTGCCGAAGCATTTTCAAAGACTGCCTCGGCAATGACCAAGGATCAGTTGCCGAAAAGCGGTTTCCCCATTTTCATGGAAAACATGCAGCAAGCGGTCGGCGATCAGGATGTCAGCCCCGGCGCAAAAATCAAAATCGTAGGTACGCTGGAGTTTGGCCCAGCCGGATCCTGCGCTCCATAGCGCATTGCAGATCAGGCAGCCGCCTTTGTCTTGTCAATCGCGGCCGCTTTTTCTTCCACCAGCTTGACGATGTGATCGACGATGGATTCGTCCCCCTCGCGCAAGCGGTGCGTGGTTGCGCCGCCGAGGTAAATCTGGTGCGTACCCTTGCCGCCGCCGGTTAAACCTACATCGGTCATCAGCGCCTCGCCGGGGCCGTTGACGACGCAGCCAATGATGGAAACGGTCATGGGCGTGGTGATATGCGCGAGGCGTTCTTCCAGCATCTGCACGGTTTTAATGACATTGAACTGCTGCCGCGCGCAGGACGGACAAGATACGATATTCACACCGCGGTGGCGCAGGCCCAGGGCTTTCAAAATTTCAAATCCGGCTTTCACTTCCTCAACCGGATCGGCGGACAGCGAAACACGAATCGTATCCCCAATTCCCGTCCACAGCAGAGAGCCCATGCCGATGGCCGATTTCGCCGTGCCGGTACGCAACCCCCCCGCTTCCGTGATACCCAGATGAAGCGGGTAATCGCATGAATCCGCAAGCGCATGATAGGCGGCGCAAGCGAGAAACACATCCGATGCCTTGCAGGAAATCTTGAAATTGAAAAAATCATTGTCTTCGAGAATCTTTACATGCCGCATCGCGCTTTCCACCATCGCGTCGGGACAGGGTTCACCATATTTTTCCAGCAGATCGCGTTCCAGAGATCCGGCGTTTACGCCTATGCGGATGGAACAATCATGATCCTTCGCCGCCTGTATGACTTCCTTTACCCGGTCATTGCCGCCGATATTGCCGGGATTGATACGCAAGCATGCCGCGCCGTTCTGCGCCGCCTCTATCGCGCGCTTGTAGTGAAAATGAATGTCGGCCACCAGCGGCACATTTATCTGCGGAACGATTTGTTTCAGCGCTGCGCTTGACTCCTCATCCGGGCAGGATACGCGGACGATATCTACCCCCGCCGCCTCCAGCGCATGAATCTGAGCCACCGTTGCCTTCACATCATGGGTCAGAGTGTTGGTCATCGACTGCACCGTAATGGGCGCATCGCCCCCGACCGGCGCATTACCGACCATGATTTGCCGCGACTTGCGCCGCACAATCTGCCGCCACGGGCGGATATGGGTATGGTCTTTAGTCATACCCGTTT
>JACQIJ010000033.1 GCA_016198545.1 Pseudomonadota bacterium | reverse complement strand
CCGCGAGTTCAATCCTCGCCAGCAGCACCATCCACTGACAACTCCAAAGAGGTCCGACCGGCATGCCGTTATTATTAAAAAAATCCTTTTTCGTCGCATTCTGCCTCCTGATGCTGCAGGTTCCGGCAGCGACAGCGCAAACGCAGAAAGACAAAAACGCTGACAAGCGAGAAGACTTGTGGCAAATCCGGTGCAGTGCCGAGGAAAACGACCCGGCCCGCGAATGTGAAATTTTCCAGCGCCTGATTACAACGGAAGGGGGGCAGCGCGTGGCTGAATTTGCGGTGGGCCATCCGAAAGAAGACCCTCATGCGCGGGGCGTCGTTATCCTGCCTCTGGGCATCCTTCTGACCGACGACATAGAAATGCAGATAGACGACAATGAAAAATTCCGCTTCAAAGCGCGATACTGCACAAATCAGGGGTGTTTTGCCTTTATCGCGCTGGAAGAAAAACTTCTGGATATGCTGAAGAAAGGAAACCGCGCGAAAATAGAGTGCACGGCCTTCAACGGCAAGCCCATAAAAATAAACATATCCCTGAAAGGATTCGCGGAATCCTTGCGAAAAGTTTCGCGGTAAAAGAAAAATCAGGCCACAAGAAGCCCCGCGCGAGCGAATCTTTCAAGGGATTTTTCGACCATTTCCGATATTTTATCGTGTGTAATAGCGGAGGACGCGAATGGCAACCCGGATGTATCCAGCAAGACAACCTCCCCTTCCCTGACAACTTCCATCATCTTTTCCGCCATAGCCTTCGCATCGCGTTTCCCGTCACACAGAAGAAGAAGCCGGTTGACGAAACGATCCGTGCTTACGGTTTCATGATAGGCGCATGTCAGATTTTTTCGATCAGGCCTGTCTTTTGCTTCCTGGCGAGCGATAGCATATGCAACAGGCTTTTTGGACACCGCGCGCACAACGCCGACCGAAGAAGCGTGAAGATCAATCAGGCCTGAAAATGCAAACTCCGCGCCCAGTCGCAAAACAAGGGGGCGGACCATCCGTTCATCCTCCTCCTGTCCTTTTTCCTTCAGTTTTTCCAGGGTCCGCCTGACAATATCTTCGACGCTTGCGGGTATTTTTCCCGCCTCGAACAAAGCCATGAAGAAAGCCGAAGCGGGCGGTTCGGTCGTCTTGAAATGCCCGCCGCCATCGCCTTTTTTAAAGCTTATCTCCTTCGTAATGTCCGGATCTTTCGCCTCCGGCCTGTACCTTGCCGTCAAATAAAAATCCATGATGCGCGCCGGATCGACATTCCGGTTCAGAACGACATCCTTGTGCGTGACGATCGACATGCGGAAACGGCGGTTGTTCAGGAAGTCCATATACTGTTCCTGCCGCACAATGTCGGGAATCTTCGAAAGCTGCCGCGATACGGCCTCCCCCATATTTTTGAGATACATCGTATTCACGTTCGTATCGCCAACATATTGCAGATCGTGTTTGGCGAGCATGTCCGCAAATTCATGCAAATAGTACGGGCTGTTTATGCCCGACAAGTGGTCGTGATAGATATAGGTATCGTTGACCTTCGTAAAAGTCTCGCGTTCGGCATCGATGATCTGCTTAACCACCGCGTTCCCGGCAGGCATGTTATCAGACAGGAAATTCAAAAGCGCCCGCACCTGCATGACCTTTTCCTGCGGCGTCTTGAACAGGCCCGCATGGTATTTCATGATGTTGCGCACAGCTCCCGTAAAATGCCAGCCCGGATAGGCGTTATAACTGATGAATGCCATGCCGTTCTTCGACAGATTGTCGCGGCACAGAACAAGTATCCTGTCGCGCACCTCATCCGGCACCCATGAAAACACGCCGTGGCAGATGATATAGTCGAACGCACCGAAATCCTTGCCGATCTCCATGATGTTCTTTTGCATCAATTCGGCATTCTTCAGACCCATCTCCTTGCGGATGCGGTTACCTTCATTGATTTCCTCAACGGACAAATCGACGCCGACGCATTTCGATTTAGGATATCGCACCGCATAAGGGAACAGATTTCCGCCCGACGCGCACCCCAGCTCCAGCACCCGCGCCGTCGCAAAATCCGGCGGATTCATCCCGAACATCCTGCCCACTACGTACAGGTGGTCTGGATGCGTGGTTTTATAAACATAGCTTTCATAGGGCAGTTCGTCATAGGAAAAAACCTCACCTGCTTTTTCAGCCGCCGCATTCGATGCCTGTACCATGACAATCCCTTCCTTCTTGAATACTCGGCTCCATTCTAGACTATGGCGGATTTAAATAAAGATGGAATTCCTGCCGTCAGAGAAGGTATGAAAGAACTCCGTTCAGACGCTGCATTCCCGCCGGGGTCAGGCGCAAATTATCGTTTGCGACAGCCAGCAAGCCTTCCTGCATCAGAGCGCGCATCTTTTTCTCCTCAATGTACTCCCTCCAGTCGGACGGCAATTGCATGCCCCCGCGCAAACGCAACCCCATCATCAGGCACTCCGTAAACTCCTGCCGCCCCGTAACCGCTTCGAACGGGTGTGCTCCGTGTCCTTCCTTATCGACGCGCTCCAGCCAGATTTCGGGAGCCCGGTGACCGCGCGCGGCATATTTCATGCCCTCAAGCGTCAGACGACCGTGCGCTCCCGGACCGATGCCCGCATAATCGCCGTAACGCCAGTAAGTAAGATTATGCCGCGACTCCTGCCCCGGCGCGGCGTGATTGGAAACCTCGTAGGCCGGCATGCCCACCGCATCCATTATTTCCTGCGTCGCTTCGTACAGCGCGCCTCCATTTTCATCATCCGGAACGGAAAACTCTCCGCGCGCATGGCGCATATAGAACGGCGTGCCCTCTTCTATGGTCAACTGGTAAAGGGACAAATGCCCACCCGCATACGATAGCGCAGCAGTCAGTTCATGCCGCCATTTTTCCACCGTCATGCCCGGGCGCGCATAAATCAGGTCGAAACTATGCCTGTCGAAACAGCGCCGCGCCATTTCTATGGCGGACAGCGCCTCCTGCGCGTTGTGCTGTCTCCCCAGAAACTTCAAGTCTTCGTCATTCAACGCCTGTACGCCGACGGACACGCGGTTTACGCCCGCCGCGCGAAAAGCGGTAAATTTCTCAGCCTCCACGGACGTCGGGTTCGCTTCGAGAGTGATTTCAACGTCCGGCGCAAGCATCCAATGCCCCGCCACGGCATCAATAACCGCCTGCGCCGTACGCGGGTCCATCAGCGATGGCGTGCCGCCGCCGAAAAAGATCGAGGTTACCGTGCGGCCCGGCGTCAGCCGGGCGTAATGTCCGATTTCCCGTACATAAGCGCTGCGCCAGGCATCCTCATCGATGCTCCGGCGCACATGTGAATTAAAATCGCAGTAAGGGCACTTAGAGGCGCAGAAGGGCCAGTGGATATAGACCCCGAACGCGTCTCCGCCGTTCCCGCCATTAGCGGAGATTGAATTCAACGCGGTTCACTTCCGCCGCGCCGACGAAAACGCTGGTCTGCCCAATCGTGTTCCGCATGGCTTCATAAACCATCGGCAACGCAAACAGAGCGCCGCCCGCCACCATCCTGATAGCGCCGTCTTTCAACGCGGTCTGGCCAGGATTCTCAACGTGATCCTTCAGCTTGAGAACACCAAGGATGCCCAGCAGCAAGCCTATCATATAGGACACGCCGCTGATCAGGCCTGGCAACTCCTCAATCGAGTCCACCATGTTCGATGCGATGTCACCGAAATTGTTCGCCCGCGCCGCGCTTGCGCCGCACAAAACCCCGGCAATGGCGCCTGCCTGCAGGGTTAAAAGCTTTGTTCCAAATTTTTTCATGACCAGCCTCCTAGCGTTTGCATATGTAATTTGAAGCTCAAGGTACGCTGTTTCAGGGCTTTTTGTCAAAATTCATGAAACAGCCATCCACCAGTTTTTCAAAAGCCCGGCCCCTGTGGCTGATAGCCTGCTTGTCCCTCGGATCCATCTCTGCAAATGTTTTCTTGTAATTCAAAGGGATGAACATGGGATCGTACCCGAACCCCCTATCCCCGCGCGGCGGCCAGACTAAAGTGCCTTCCACGCAGCCTT
>JACQIJ010000023.1 GCA_016198545.1 Pseudomonadota bacterium | reverse complement strand
CCGTCGGTGCGCCGGATGTTGATGGCATCATGGTCAAGTTTTCAGGCGGAAAACCCCAGGCTGTCGCGCAACAGCCGCGGTCGGTCAAGGCGGTGGTGGAAAAAATCTCCTTGCCGTTTGACCTGGATCTGAATGCCTCGTTGAAAAATGTACGTCTCAAGGGGCGGGAATACGCGGCCATAAATGCCATCGTCGGGCTTGATTCCAAAAAGCTGGAAATAAAGACGCTCGACTTGCAGGATAAAGGAGGGAACAGTCTTCTCGCTTCCGGCGCGATTGGCGAACTGAAAACGCTGAAGGACATCGATATGTCCGTGCAGGGCAAAACATCGGATGCCAGAGGACTCCTGCAGGGGCTGGGCGTCAAGACCGATTCTCTGCCGCAGAGCGTGAAGGCCGCGGAGGTCGTTTCGGAGTTCAAGGGGCATGAAGGCGACCTCGCATTCGCTCTCAATCTGCGCGCGGCGAACGGGACGCTGGATACATCGGGCAAACTCACGAATGTGCTTGCGAAACCTGTTATAAGCGACCTGACCTTGCGCCTGCGGCATCCGAACTACGTGGAACTGGCGCGCATGTTCAAGCCTGATTTTAGCAGCGGCGTCGATATCAGAAAAACCCTCGACGTATTCGCCAACGTGAAGCAGGAAGGGAAGGTCTATGCCTTTTCCGCGATTCAGGCGCAAATCGGCCCCGCGGCCATAACCGGAGATGTAAGGGCCGATATGTCCTCCGCCAAGCCCTTGATAACCGCGAAGGTGCAGGCGGGCGACGTGCCCCTTGATAAAATCCTCGGGCATGACGCTTCCCACAAGGGGACGCGGCGCGTTACGCCGCAGAAGGGCGGCGCGCAGGACGTGCGCTGGTCGCGCAATGCCATCGATACGCAATGGATGAATAAGTTCAATCTGGATCTGACCGGCAGCGCGCAGTCGTTTTCCTATGGGCCGTGGAGTTTTTCCAATGCGGCGCTGGATGTTGATCTGAACAACGGTGTTCTGACGATAACAAAAGTCAGCGGCGGCATGCACGGCGGGCAGGTTAATTTGACTGGAAAGGCGTCGTCCGGCCCGAATCCGCGCGATCCCGTATCCGTGGATGGCCGTGTTTCGATGCAGAATGTTTCCCTTGAATCCTTCGTCAGTTCCTTCAGCGGATCACAAATCGTAAAGGCAAAGGGGACGATTTCAATGGAAACCAATGTGAAAACGACGGGGTTGTCGCCCGCAGCGCTGATTTTTGACCTGGAAGGTGCCGGCAAAGCAAGTGGCGGCGACCTGGTGTTCGAAGGGTTTGATCTGGCGCGCCTCTCGCGCACGCTGGCGCAACCTTCCAGCAGCATGACGGAAAATTTTACGGCGCTTCTGGATACCTCCATGTCCGGCGGATCGACGAAGTTCGATACGCTTGATTCCACTTTCACGATCACCGAAGGCGTCGTGAATTTCAACAAGCTTGCCCTTGTCGGCCCGGATGCGTCGGTCAATTCCCTGGGCAGCGTCAATCTTCCTTTGTGGACGATCGATATGGAAAGCGCGATCCAGCTTGCGGAGCCGAAAGACTCGCCGCCGCTGAAGGCCGTGTTCAAGGGGCCTCTGGACAGTCCCGGCCAGACATTTGCCAAGAGCGCGATGGACAATTACTTCCGCGGCCTGATCGGCAATAAGGTGCAGGACGCTATCATTAACAAGTTGCAGGATAAAGGCGGCGGGGATACGGGACAGGTCCTGCAGGGCATCATCGGCGGCCTGACAGGGCAGCCGCCGGCTCCGCAACAACAGGCACCCGAGGCGCAGCAGCCTGCCGCCGGACAGGAAACAACGCAACCTGCGCCGCAACAGCAGCCTCAGCAGAAAAATGAGATTGCGCCCGAAGACGTATTCAAAGGCGTTCTCGAAGGGGTTCTGGGGGGGCAGTAACTCTTAAAGCTTATTTTTTAATACATAAATCCGTGCCGCGCTCGACAGGTTGCGCTCTCCGCGCGCGGCGTCAATCTCGGTGATAAGGGCGGCGAGGGGCCGGGACTGTTTTTGCGCGATGGATTTCAGCGTATCCCAGAACTCATCCTCCATCGTGATACTGGTTGCGTGCCCTGCTATTTTTACTGACCGTTTTTTCATTGTTCTCCCATGAAGTCATCTCCGCAAGCGGATCGGCGCTCACGTTGCCTGCTTGTCCGGGACAGTCCCCTTGGTTAATCCTTCGGCTTCACCATTTCCGCCGGTTTTATCCAGTCCCTGAACTGTTTTTCCGTCAGCAGGCCAAGCTCGATTCCCGCCTGCAGCAGGGTTTTATTTTCCTTGTGCGCCTTCTTGGCGATTTTTGCGGCGTTGTCATAGCCGATGTGCGGATTCAGCGCGGTGACGAGCATGAGGGATTCATGCAGCAGTTTGTCGATGCGTTCCCTGTTCGCCTCTATCCCGGCGACGCAGTTGTTCGTGAAGCTGTTGCAGGCGTCGGCGATCAGGCGGATTGACTGCAAAACATTAAAGATGATGACAGGCTTGAACACGTTCAGTTCGAAATGCCCGTTGCTGCCTGCCACGGTGACGGTGACGTGGTTCCCCATCACTTGCGCGCAGACCATTGTCATCGCTTCGGCCTGCGTCGGGTTAACCTTGCCGGGCATGATGGAGGAGCCGGGTTCGTTCTCCGGCAATAAAATCTCCCCGATTCCGCAGCGCGGGCCGGAGCCGAGCAGCCGCACGTCGTTTGCGATCTT
>JACQIJ010000019.1 GCA_016198545.1 Pseudomonadota bacterium | reverse complement strand
GGCCTGAAGGGGGCTGAATATGTGGTCAATCCCTCCGCTACTGTAGCGGGCCTGAGTGAATATCTTTGGAAGATCGAGCAACCCGCTGCGGCCGTAGCCAGCCGCTATTTCGTCGGCGCCATCAACCGCGTCGGCAAGGAAGCGCCGTGGGATAAAGCCCCCTGGAATATGGGCGCATTCTACGGCACATCTTACATTGTCGATCCGCGCGGCCAGTTTTTAGCTGTAGCCAGCAGAGACAAGGACGAACTTGTCATCGCCGATATGGATATGGAGACGATAAGGCAGGTCCGCGATACATGGCAATTCGAACGCGATCGCCGTCCGGAGACCTACAGCCCGCTAACGGATCCGACTATATAACGATCCTTTCAGGGGGAAGGCTCCATCCTGCTGCCTTCCGGCGCGGCATAGCCTTCGGCAATGCGACCACCACCGTATTCCTTGCCGCTCGGCCTGCGTATTTGCGAATGCGCGACGATGTTGTCGCGCCGTAACCCGATAACATCGCCTATTCCTGTCCAGCCTTTGTCGGCGTGGCGTTCCAGGAAACGCTCAAGCCCTTCGTTCAGCCCTTTGATTACATTGGGGCCGACAGCCTTATCCAGCATCGCAGCCGTACAGACCTGCACCGTGCCGCAACCCAGCATGAAGTAATTCAACGCATGCTCAAACGCCGCAATGCCGCCGATGCCGGAAAATTCCTTATCCGGAAAAGCCTGCGTCAGTTGCGTCATCTTGGCAAGCGACAGCGGCAGGATGGCCGGGCCACCAAGGCCGCCGGTGGACACAAATCCGTCAACATTGACTTCAAATTCCAACGTTTCCGGATCGATCATCGGCAGCGCCGTAAAGGTATTCGACGAAGTAACGGCATCCGCGCCGCCATTGAATGCCGCGCGCGCCTCCACGGCGATATCCGTCGTTCCCGGCGTAAGCTTTGCCCAGACCGGGACCGTCGCCACCTCTTTTACGGCCTGCGCCACAACGGAAACCAATCCCTGATCGCGGCCAACGTTGGCCCCCATATCCTTGCGGTCCATATGCGGACAGGAAAGATTAATTTCCAGCGCATCGCAACCGGCGCTCTGACATGCCTTCGTAAGCTCCTGCCAGTTGCGCAATTCCTTGTCATTGCCCGAGCCAGCCATAATGGATGCGACAACAATACGATCAGGATATGCCTTTTTGATGCGCTCCAGCCTCGGCAGCCACCAGTCAAGAGTCTTGTCCGACGTCAGTTCCCAGTTCCATGAAGAATGCAGAACGCTGTTCGGGATTTTTTTCATTGTGATTTGCGGCGTTTCCGATGAAGCGCGGATGAATTTCGTCTTGGCGGCATCGACATTGACGACCGGATGAAGAGCAATCGTTTTCGTCACAACGCCGCCCCAGCCCGCATCGAAGGCGCGGAGGATGTTCGTATCGGACTCCGTCGGCGGCGCCGACGCCAGCATGAACGGGTTCACGAAATTCAGACCGGTAAATTCCGTGGAAAGATTCATTGCCATGATTTCTCCTCGCGCAGCGTTTATTTCAATAAAAGGCTATGAGGCATTAAACATGGTTACTATGTATATATCAATATGAAATTTTACCCGCCCCAGAATTGTTCCTGATACGTATATGCCCGCAAAACGCGGGTTTTCATGACATCAATGAAAAATCTGGAAGGAATTTGAAAATCGATGAATGGCTGGGGCGGCTGGATTCGAACCAACGCATGGCGGTACCAAAAACCGCTGCCTTACCGCTTGGCGACGCCCCAACACTGTAAAACGCGGGAAAACTACCCAATAATACGGCAAAAAGCAAGCCCGTATTGCCAAAGGCGCAATCCCGCCGGAAAACCGCTATTCATTCATGGCCGCGGGCGCGCTGCCGGAGTAATTGGACTGGCTGGCCCAGAAACGTTCCATCAGGCGCATGGTCTGATTCAAAGAGTTCAAACGATCGTTCGACAGATCCGTGCCTGTTATTTTTTGCTCATGCCGCTTGAACATTTCGGTAATCATATCGCGCAGTTTCAGCCCCTTCTCGGACAAACGCACGCGCAAGGAGCGCTTGTCGTGAACCGATCGCTCCTGAATCAGGTATTCGTTTTCCACCATCTTTTTGACGTTGTAGGAAACGTTTGATCCGAGATAATAGCCCCGGATCGTCAATTCGCCCACCGTCAGGTCGTCGTCGCCGATGTTATAGAGAATCATGCTCTGGACGTTGTTGATGTCCTGAATGCCGCGGCGGTCGATCTCTTGCTTGAGAACGTCAAGAAAATGCCTGTGCAGTCTCTCTATAAGTTGAATCGACTCGTAATATGGTGTTGCCACTGTGATAGCTCCTGCGTGTGTTTAAAAACCCTCAAACCCCAAACGATTCTAACGCCTTATGATAAGACAGTCCAGAGCGTAAGCAAGCGAAAAGTTAACGGCACTTATGCCGCCAAACCTTCCGCCATATAGCCCGTCGGCTTAAAATAGCGCATAAGATCTTCGTTTGTTATGTCTTCCAGTCTCTGGGGGTTCCATTGCGGGTTTCTGTCCTTGTCGATAACGGCCGCCCGCACCCCCTCATAAAAATCCCGCCCCTTCATGAAGCGTTGGGCCAATAAGAAATCACGGCGGAGAACGTCATCGAAACTGTCGTCTTTCGCGCGGCGGACATGTTCGAGGGCCACCTTGACGCTAACCGGGCAACGCTTGCGGATAACCTGCGCCGCCATGCGCGGCCACTCCCCTTTTTCTGCCTCCAGCGCATTCACGATTTCTTCGGCCGTTCCGTGCGCGAAGCAGCGGTCGATGACGTCCCGGTTTTGTTCCAGTTCGCCGGCCCTCTCCGGCGCCGCGGCGTTTTCACTCAAAAACGATTCAATGTCTGCCGCCGCACCCCTGTCCCATTTGCCGGAAGGTATGTAATGGGTCGCAAGTCCGCAATAAAGCATATCAGCCGGGCCGATGGAATTTCCCGTCATGACCAGATACGTTCCCGTCTGGCCGGGCGCGCGCGACAGAAACCATACGCCGCCGACATCGGGGAAAAATCCGATATTCGTTTCCGGCATCGCGAAGACAGTTTTTTCCGTGGCGATCCTGTAACGGCACGGACCCGCGACGCCAAACCCGCCGCCCATCGTAATGCCGTTCATATATGAGATGAGAGGTTTTTTGTAGTGATACATCATACGATTCATACTGTATTCCTCGGCGTAGAACAGGGTCAGAACGCGTTCACTGACCGCCCGACCCCGGCGATAACGCATGCCTGTGGAATAGCTGGCCTTGATATCGCCGCCGGCGCAAAACGCTCTGTCTCCCGCTCCTTCAATCAGAACTGATGAGACGGTATCGTCCGTCGCCCAGTTTTCCAGCGCGATAATCAGCATCCGGATCATTTCCATCGTCAGCGCATTCAAAGCCTGCGGCCTGTTCAGCAGGATATGACCGGCGTTCCCCAAAACCGCGCTTTTTATTTCAAAATCGTCCATGACCATGCAATTTCCACATTTCTTGTGTTTCCCGCGTCGGAATAATATAACATCGTAATAACCCGTAAGGAAACAGAGGCCCAAAACATGAAAACGCTGAAAGCGCTGCCGGAAGCCGCAGCCAATTCGACGCCCTTAAGACCTTCAAGCCGCCTGCGCAGGCTGCGCCGGACGAACAAGCTGCGGGCGATGGTCAGAGAGACGAATCTGACTCCGGACGATTTCATCCTGCCCCTTTTCGTAGAGGAAAAGATTGAAGATCGTACCCCGATTAAATCCATGCCCGGCATCTTCAGGGAAACGGAGAAAAGCTGCGCTGTCGCCGTAAAGAAAGCGGAAGCGGACGGACTGAACGCCGTTATCCTGTTCGGGATAGCGCATAAGAAAGATACGCGGGGCAACGATGCAATGAAAAAAGGCGGACTGCTCGACCGCATGATATCCGCCGCAAAAAACGCCAGTCCGGAAATGACGGTTATCGCGGATCTGTGCTTTTGCGAATATACGGATCACGGCCATTGCGGCGTTCTGGACGAATGCGGCGACGTCGACAACGACGCTACGCTGGAAAACCTTCAGCGACAGGCCGTCATCGCCGCCGAAGCGGGCGCTGATATCATCGCCCCGTCGGGCATGATGGACGGTGCGGTGGCAGCGATAAGAAGCGCCCTCGACGAAAGCGGTTTTCCGCATATTGCCATCATGTCTTATTCAACCAAGTTCGCTTCCTGTTTTTACGGGCCGTTCCGCGACGCCGCCGGCTGCAGCCTCGGGAAAGGCAACCGCAAAACTTATCAG
>JACQIJ010000011.1 GCA_016198545.1 Pseudomonadota bacterium | reverse complement strand
TGTTTTCTTAAATCCGCCGGCCTGATCGTTCTGGCGACATACGCGCTTATTTTACCCGCTGATAAGGCGCGCGGCGCCGCCTTTATGCTGCAGGAAAACAGCCCGGCGCAACAGGGAACTTCATTCGCGGGAACGGTTGCGCACCCGACGGACGCCAGCACGGTATTCTATAACCCGGCCGGCATGGCGGAACTGAACGGCGCGCAAGCGCAAATCAACACAAGCGTTATCATCCCCAATCTGGATTTCACCGATACGGGATCCACCGTTTCGACCCCTGCCAGCGGGGGGCTGCCTGTCGCGTCCGGCGGCGGCAACGGGAAACAACCCTTTGGCCCGGTTGCCGTGCCCAATATATACGCGGCCATTCCCCTTATGGACGGCGCGGTCTGGGCCGGGCTGGGAATTACCGCGCCCTTCGGTCTCAAAAACGATTATGGATCGGAATGGGTCGGACGCTACGACTCTACAAAAAGCAGTCTTGTCGTCATGGATGTCGCGCCGAGCATTGCCGCGCACGTGATGGACAATCTCTCTGTCGGCGCAGGCATAAACATCCAGCGCGCCGAAGCCAGCCTGCAAAGCGCGATACCTGACCCCGCGGACGGCACGCCGGATTCGGGCACCGATGGCCACGCAACGCTCGACGGCGACGGGCTGGCCGTCGGATATAATGTGGGGCTTCTCTACAAACCGATAAAAAACCTGCGCATCGGGGCGCAATACCGCGGCAAGATTGACAACGAACTGGATGGCCATCTGACTACCCGCGCGCCCGTGGGCGTCGGCGGGGCCGTTACGCGCCGCGCCGCCACGGCGGATCTGAAATTGCCGGATCAGGCAACGATAGGATTCGCCTACGACGTGAACGACGCATGGACCGTCATGGCGCGCGGCAGCTGGATCGGGTGGAGCAATTTCAATGAAATCCGCGTGAAATTCGATGACGGCGGCGCGGACCAGGTTACGGCAACCGATTATGATGACAGCTACGCTTTCGCCGTCGGAACGGAATGGCGTTACCGGCCCGCTCTGACCCTGCGCGCCGGATTCCAGTACGATGAAACGCCGACCGTCGATTTATGGCGCAGCACGAGCATCCCCGATTCCGACCGGTACTGGCTTTCTTTCGGCGGCACATACGCGATCATGGAAAATTTCATGATCGATTTCGCGGCGACGCATATGTTCCTTGATGACAATAAAATTAACCTTTCCGGATCATCGCAAAAGAATTTCGCCGCCATAGGATCGACCGCGACAGTGCGGGGGGATATAGAACCCAGCGCAAACATATTCGCGTTATCCGCTAAGTATAAATTCTAGGACCAAGATTCTCTTGCAATATCGATGAAGCGATCGACGGACAATTGCTCGGCGCGCAGCGTTTCATCGATGCCGATTTTTTTTACGGCGGGCATATAGCCTTTCATGCTCGAACGGATCATTTTGCGCCGCTGGCCGAACGCCGCCGCCGTCACTTCCTCCACCCTCTCGAATGAAGGCCACGCGGCATCCTGCGGGCGCGGTGCAAAATGAACGATGCTGGATGTAACCTTAGGCGGCGGAACGAACACGGACGGCGGAACGTCAAACAGGCGGCGCGTCACGCACAGCCACTGGGCAATGACGGAAAGCCGGCCGTAATCCTTCCCTCCCGGCGCGGCCGTCAGGCGGTCCGCAACCTCGCGCTGGAACATAAGCGACATGAACGCAAGAACTTGCGGATTTTTTCTTATCATCTTCAGCCACCCGATTAAAAGCGGCGTCGCTATGTTATAGGGCAGGTTCGCGATGATGGCTTTTTTCTCGCCCGGCGCAAGCGCGCCGATATCAGCATCCAGCGCATCTGCATGGATGATTTCAAGCCGGCCTTCGGCCGCCGCCGCAAGATCTTGCAAGGCGTCCACGGCGCGCAAATCATACTCGACGGCGATTACTCTTTTCGCATCCGTGCGCAAAAGACTGCGCGTCAGGCCGCCCGGGCCGGGCCCTATTTCAACGATCACAAGATCATTACGACCTTCGGAAGCGCGCGCGATTTTATCGGTTATATTGCGGTCGAGGATGAAATTCTGCCCCAGCTTCCTTTCCGCGCGCAGGTTGTGGCGAGCGATGACATCGCGCAGCGGCGGCAGGGAATCAAGACCCGGCACGGTTTTCAATGAACGCCGCCGCCTTAAGGTCCAGAAGATAGC
>JACQIJ010000018.1 GCA_016198545.1 Pseudomonadota bacterium | reverse complement strand
TATACAAAGAGAGTACACACCCTCTATTACCGCCGTTTGTCCGGAGCACCGATAAGGTCTCCGGACCTTTTTTTGAGATTTTATTGTCGTAATATTGAAGGTGTACCCTTCTACGCTAAACCTGCTTTGTTTAAAACAAACGGACTGAAGAAGAAAAAACCATGACCACTAAAAAAGCCATACTCGCCGGCGGATGCTTCTGGGGCATGCAGGACCTGTTCCGCAGGCAGCCGGGCGTGACGGGCTCGCGGGTCGGATATACGGGGGGAGGTACGAAAAATCCGGATTACAACGCCGTGAAAACAGGCCACAGCGGCCACGCCGAAGCTATCGAAGTTACTTACGACAGCACACGAACAAGCTTCTGTAACCTGCTGGAATTCTTTTTTCAGATGCACGACCCTACCACGCGCAACCGGCAGGGAAACGACGCAGGCAGCCAGTACCGATCTGCCATCTTTTATACAGATGAAGAACAGCAACAGGCGGCCCTTTCCATGATTCGGGAAATCGACGCCGCCGCCTTCCTGCCCGGCCCGGTCGTGACCGAAGTCGTCCCCGCAGGTCCGTTTTACGAAGCCGAGGATTATCATCAGGATTATTTGGAAAAGAACCCAGGCGGCTATACCTGCCATTTCGTGCGCAGTAACTGGAAGCTGAAGGGAAATTAGTTCGTAAGGGCGGACATAGCTTTCATAGTTGAAGCAAGGACAGGGCTTTCTTTTGCCGCAGCATTGTTTTCCTGCGCCACCATATAGGCCTGTGGCAGATGCTCCAGCCCTCCCTCACAGGGATAGCTTTTATCGACGTATTTATTGTGTTGCGGCGTCAGGTCATGCACAGCCTTTAAAATTTCTTCATCTTTCGGACGCTGCAGGTCTATTGTTTTACCAAACACTTGGCCAGCAAAAAGAAAGCCATCCTTATAACCGCCCACGTTTAGAACGGGAAACTTCGGGGGCGCATCCCCCTCAACGCGCATAGAGATAATATTGTTCCTTATATTTTTAACGCTTTCATCGGTCATATAAACCGGCGGCAGCCCTATGTCTGACAAATTCGTGCCCTTCGCACCATATAGCCCGGCCAACATGTTGGTATGCACAGTGCCCAGCGACATGCCGACGGTTTCAACCGATTTTGCCATGCTGGCGGCTGTAACATACAAATCCTGCGCCCGTCCCGCCTGGTTGTTGACCAAGCCCTGTTCCGACTGCCAATAAGAAACAACGTCGGCGGAAACGCTCGCAGGATCCGATCGCCCGTTCATTCCCGGATAAAAAACGACGGCGTGCCCGTTCTCATTCATATAAATTGCGCCGCTGAACCCGGATTCCTTGTGATCGACAACCATAACCTTGCTGTATGTAGAAAGTTTTCCCTGCGCATCGGGGGCCTTGAACGCATTCGGCTGGTTGACCAGGGCGTCGGTAAAAGCCCGTGCCGTGGCATTCGAGGCAAGAACGCGCTCTGCCTTGGCTGCGAGGCCTTCCGGCGTCACGCCCTGCGGCAGCGGCGGGTGCTCATGTTTGTATATGGATCCATCCTGCGGATCCCACCACGTCGCCAATCCAGTGGCAAAATTACCCGCCCATTGGCCCGGCGTAAATGCAGCGCCGCGGACGCACATATTGTACTGTTTTTTTAAACTTTGGTCCGATGCGCTTTGACCCATCTGATCTCTCCGTACCTCGTATAGTACTTGTCAAAGTATAATATTTCGTAAATATAAACACGCGCTCCTTGACGTTGATTATCTGGCCAAGACCCTAAAAATCCTGTAAAACCAACTGCATGAGCGGCGGAAAAGTATACAAGCCGAAGCCCGTTTCCGGGTTTCCCGAATGGCTGCCGGAGCAGCGCCTGATCGAACAGCAATGGTTCGACCATATCCGCCGCGTGTTTGAATCCTACGGCTTCTGCAACATCGAAACGCCGAGCGTGGAGGAACTGGATGTCATCGCCGCCAAAGGCGAGGTGGACAAGGAAATCTACGTCATCGAACGGCTGCATAAAGAAGAAGGCGAGAAGTCCGATGCGCGCCTCGCCCTGCATTTCGACCAGACCGTCCCGCTCGCCCGCTACGTGGCGCAGCACTGGGACAAGCTGGTGTTCCCGTTCAAGCGTTACCAGATGCAGCGCGTCTGGCGCGGCGAGCGGCCGCAGGCCGGACGCTTCCGCGAGTTCTACCAGTGCGACATCGACGTCATCAACAACGACACCCTGCCCCTGCATTTCGACGCCGAAATGCCCGCGATCATCTGGGAAGTATTGAGTTAAGTCATAGTACAAAGCGCGATCTCTGGGATCGAAGGTATTAGATTCTTCAAATTTTTTCCTGACT
>JACQIJ010000017.1 GCA_016198545.1 Pseudomonadota bacterium | reverse complement strand
CTACAACAGGACGGCTGCCAGCAAAATCATGGAAACAACGGTAGCAACCGTACTCCATTTGATGAGGGCCGTAAAACTTGCCCACATGTCCTGGGCACGCTCGACTTCTTTAGGATCGACATCGAATGCTGTGGATTTATGCGCCATATCTATACTCCTTTTGCGTTAACATGATGGTACTACACATGATAAAAATCATGCAATTCCAACTTTTTGTCTGCCCTTTAATTTTCCTGCCAGTATCCTGACGGCCTCGGGATAGGCTTCATGCTCCTTTTCCAGCACCCGCGCAGCCAGCATGGCAGGCGTATCCCCTGCCAGCACAGGAACCTTTTTCTGGACAATCACGGACCCCTCATCCATCGCCGGAATGACGTGATGCACGGTGCATCCGCTTTCTTTTTTTTCGTCGGCGATAACTCTCTCGTGCGTTTGCAGCCCCTTGTAGTCCGGCAGCAATGAAGGGTGAATATTTATAATTCTCCCCTCCCACGGACGGATGAACGCCGCCCCCAGTATCCGCATGAACCCGGCCAGGCAAATCAGATCAACAGGATGCGCATCCAGGATCTTTTGCAAATTTTTTTCAAAATCCGCGCGATCCGGATATTTCTCGTGATCGACGACAGAAGTGGCAATCCCCCTGCCTTCGGCCTTTTTTAGCCCCGGCGCATCCGGCCTGTTGGAAATGACCACCGAAACGAAAGCCGGAAAATCCGGTTGTTCACACGCACGGATCAAAGCGTCCATATTGCTGCCGCGGCCGGAAATCAGAATGCCTAGACCGATCTTTCGCATTCTATTGGCCTTCCGGACGTATATTCAGCGCGGAGCCATCGTAAAAGATGTCTTTACCGGCGATTTTGATGCTGCGATCGCCGTCCTCTATGACGCCGGCCTCCCAAGCCTCGTACCCGCCGCTTTCCGCAATCCGCAGGACGTCCGCAACGTCTCCTTTATCGACATAAACGGCAAAACCTCCTCCCATATTGAAAGTGGCATATGCCTCGCGCTCGGAAAGGCCGCCCCGATCCATCAGGAAACGGAACAACGGCGATACCGGCGGCGTGACGTTGATCCTGTAGCGCACCGGCGCATCAAGGCGCATGAGCTTCCGCCACCCGTGGCCCGTTACATTGACGGCATAGAAGGGAACTATCCCCCTTTCCAGCAAATCGCGGATGAACCGGGCGTATAAAACTGTCGGCCGCATCAGGGCTTCGCCGAACGTCGTGCCGTCAGATAGCCGCGCGCGATAGCCGTCCGTATGCTCAGCCGCGATCTTGCGGCAGAACGTAATTCCGTTGGCATGGATGCCGCTGCTGGCCAACATGACGATTTTATCGCCTGCCTTTATCTTTCCGGAAATACGACGCGTTTTAGGGGTCACGATTCCCATGGCCGAACCGGCCAAAACGACCGCGCCGGGATTGATGACATCCTTGAGCGCCGGGGTTTCCCCGCCGCCCCAGACCGCGCCGGACCGGCGGCAACCTTCCGCAAAACCATCGACAAGATCCTGCGCCCGCGCCGCGTCGTCGAACCACGCGCCGCTGCCCACGCCCGCATGCATCGCAATCGCCACCGGCAAGGCGCCGACCGTGACGAGGTCGTTGACGATGGCCCCCACGGTATCGATGCCTATGGCATAGTAGGGGCGCTTCACAAAATCCTTCACCGCGTCGGCGACAAGATTTTTGGTTCCCAGCCCTTCCTCGACATGGGCCAGGAAGGAATCGCCGTGTTCCACCAGATAGGCGCTTTCGCCCCGGATATGGGGTGGCTCGGCAAAGCCGGGACTTAATGATTCCTTGGTGGTGGAGGCCGCATGCTGGCAGAGGCGTTTGAAGGCATCGAGCGAGTCGTAATTCACCCCTGCCGCCGCATAGGCCGAATCGGCGTGGTTTTCCTTATAATTCCGCACACCATATCCTTTCGTTTTGCATCCTGCTTCGCCAGCCTATATATATTCCTTCATGAACAAGTTTTACAGGTTTTTCGGAGTGCTGCGCGCGGTCTTTGCTATAACGCTTCTGGCCGCCCCTGCGCGCGCCGCGCAGGACCCGGCATTCGTCATCACCGGCATAAAAGTGGACGTGACGGCCGAAAGCGCCACAACCGCGCGCGATCAGGCCTTCATACAGGCACAGCAGGCCGCTTTCCGCCAGCTTGCTGAACGCATGATCCCCGAAGAGGACCTTGCCTCCTTCAAAATGCCGGATGATTCTACGCTCTCGGCCTTTGTAAATGACTTTGAAATCACCCATGAGCAGCTCTCCTCCGTCCAGTATGTCGGGACATACACGTTTCGTTTTAAAAGCGATGCGGTGCGCGGGTATCTCTCCGGATCCGGGGTCTCATACACCGATGTCCGCAGCAAGCCGGTTCTTGTCCTTCCCTACTATGAGTGGGGAGCGCGTATGGTTTTATGGGGAAGGGACAATCCCTGGCTTGGCGCATGGGCGCGCGCCGATCAGAAGCAACAGGAACTCGTGCCTTTGTCCGTTCCCATTGGCGATTTGCAGGACGTCGCCGATATGGGCGACGGAGACGCGCTGACCTATGATAAGGAAAGCCTGCACCGCATGATAAGCCGCTATGGCGCAGGCGAAGCCGTCATCGTCATTGCAACACCTGTCTGGGCTGCGGACACAGCCGAAACGCAGTTGCCCTCTGAAATACGCATCGCGATATACCGCACCGACCGCGGCAAACCGGAACGATCAGAAGAAATGAACATTGCGTCGGAAAAGACGGACAGCGCCGGCGCCCTTCTCGAGCGATCGGTCCAGGCCGCGCAAAAAATCCTGCAAAGGGACTGGAAAAACCGTACGCTGGTCAGCGCGGCCCAAAGCAACAGCCTTCAGGTGCGCGTTAAATTCCTGACCGTGCGGGAATGGGTCGACACGCAGCAGCGACTCCGCCGCGTTCAGGGCATAAACGAGGTTCGCCTGCTGTCGCTGAAGCCGGGGCAGGCCCATGTGGAACTGTTATTTCAAGGCAGCGAGGATCGCCTCCGCCTTGCGCTGGCGCAGGCCGATATGACCCTGACCGCGCCGCAAATCAGCTTTGTAGACTATACGGCCCCCGATGCGGCAAACCCTTATGAATCGCGGCCCACATCACCTCTGATCTATGATTTGTACCTGAATGAATACGCAACGCCGCAGCAAAAACCATGACGGCGCCAACCTCCCGCAAATATATTTTTTTCTGGACAGGCCTCTGCGCTGCCTTCCTTGCCTTTCTATGGCTTTTCAACGGTATTCTAACCCCCTTCGTTCTGGGCATGGCCATTGCCTACCTTCTGGACCCTGTCGTCGACAGACTGGAGAAAATGAAATTCCCCCGCGGCGGCGCCGTTGCCCTGATTTTGGCCTTGTTCTTTCTGTTCGCAGCGCTCCTTATGGCCCTCATCTGGCCGACGCTGCAGCGTGAAGCCGGGCAACTGGCGGAAGCGCTCCCGGCCATGACAGAAAGTCTCTGGAGCATAATCGCGCCATATATACAGATGGCGCAGGAAAAACTGGGCGGGGGCGATGCGGAGTCCCTGAAAAAACTGCTTCTCGACAATACGGGACAGGCTCTCACCGCCGGCAGCGGGATTCTGGCCGGTCTCGGCAACGGCGGTCAGGCGGTGGCCGGATTCCTGGGCGCGCTGATCATAACGCCGCTTGTCGCTTTTTTCATGATGAAGGAATGGGACGACATGAAAGACTGGATAGACAATCTTCTGCCCCGCGCAAGCCGCGATACGATACACGACCTGATGCGCCAGATTGACAAAAAGATCGCAGGCTTCGTGCGCGGCCAGATAAGCGTCGCCTGCGTCTTGGCCCTGTTCTACGGCATCGGACTTCTGCTTTGCGATCTCAAGTTCGGCTTTATCATTGGCGTACTGTCGGGCCTCCTTTACATCATTCCCTATCTGGGCACGGCTTTCGGTCTGATTGCGGGTCTGGCCGCCGCCTTCTTTCAGGGAATCAGCTGGGCGCTGGTTGTCAAAATCGCGGGAGTGTTCATCGCCGGGCAGATTCTGGAGACCTACTTTCTTACGCCGAAACTTGTCGGCAAAAGCGTCGGCCTTCACCCGCTGTGGATCCTGTTCGCCGTCATGGCGGGCGGCGCGCTGTTCGGCCTGACCGGCATGCTGCTGGCCGTGCCCGTGGCCGCCATTGCCGGCGTTCTTCTGGCATTCGCCATCGCCCACTATAAAAAAAGCTCCTATTACAAAGGCAAGGACTAAGTGACCGCCGCCGCCACAGCGCAAATTCCGCTCGATCTCGGACATCGCCCCGCGCACGGACGGGAAGATTTCATGGTTGCCCCCAGCAACCGGAATGCCGTTGCATGGATAGATCGCTGGCCGGACTGGCCCGCGCCCGCTCTTGTGATCCACGGCCCCGCATCCTGCGGCAAGACGCATCTTGCGGCTGTATGGAAAGAACAGGCGTGCGCGGCGCACATAGATACGGCCAGACTGTCGGCGCAAAACGCTTCCGACATTGCTGCGAAAGAAAAACATCTGGTACTCGACCATATCGACCCGTGGCTCGGCGACCGCATGGCGGAGACGGTACTGTTTCACCTCTACAACATCATGAAGGAAGAAAAGCGGACCCTGCTTTTAACGATGCGCGCCTCGCCTCAGCGCATAAATTTCGCGCTCCCCGATCTGGCATCGCGCCTGCGCGCCGCGCCTGCCGCGGCTATAGATCCGCCGGACAACGAACTCCTTTCCGCGCTACTGGTCAAGCTTTTCTCCGATCGGCAACTTCAGATAAGTCACGATGTCCTGACCTACATATTGCCGCGGATGGAACGCTCGTTCTCCGCAGCGCATGGCCTCGTGACAGCCGCCGACCGCCTGGCGATGGCGGAAAAAAAAGGGATATCCATCCCCCTCATCCGGCGCATTTTGCTACAAAAATGACTCAGACGGTCAGAACCTTCAGAACCCTGTTCTCTCCGGGCATTAAATCCGTCCACCGCCCGACTGCGCATTCCAGAACCGTCAGCGTCCCCGGCGCGTAACCCGCCGGCACATCCGGCCCCGGCGCGGCAAGAAACCGCACAAAATTAAAAACGCCGGGATTGTGCGCGATGATCATGACCGATCCGATTGAATCGTCGACGCCTTTCACCGCCTCATAATGAGTCCCGGCATCGGCGTTATAAAGCCTGTCAGGAAAACGGGCCGAAACGCGGGGCAGCAGATTCTCCAACGTCATGCGCGTCCGTTTCGCGGGAGAGCATAAAACCAGATCGGGACAAAGCCCATCTTCCTCCAGTCGCCTCGCCATCGCCTTCATATCGGCAATTCCTTTTGCCGTCAGGGGGCGCTCGAAATCGTCCGCGGCGGGTGCCGCTTCGGCATGGCGCAGAATGAATACTTTACGTGGCTGCACTTCCGGCTTCCTCGTTGCGGCTCCAAAGCCATGCGGCGCCGCGTACGCCGGATGAATCCCCGTGCAGCGCCGGAACGAGCTGCGTTTTAACGCTGTCGGAAAAAACATACCGTCCCCAAAGTTTCGGGACATCGCGGTATAGCGACTGCACATTGCTCATCCCGCCGCCCAGCACGATGATATCCGGGTCCATGATATTAATGACCTGGGCAAGGCTGCGCGCCAGACGGTCTCTGTAGCGCGCCAGCGCCTCCACCGCTTTTTTCTCGCCGCTCCGCGCATGATCTATAATATCGTGCGTGGAAACGGACTCGCCGGTCACGCGCAGATAGTCGTTCTTGAATCCTGTTCCCGAAATCCACGTCTCCAGGCATCCGCGACGACCGCAGTAACACAACGGCCCCGGGTACTCGCTTGCGCTTTCCTCGCCGCAAAAATAACGGTCCAGCGCATCCTTCGCTTCCGGGTGACGCTCGAAATGTTCGTAATGCGCCTTCGAATCCTTTAGGAAAACCTGCGGATAGGGCAGCGGATTGTGCCCCCATTCGCCACCGATGCCGTTGATGCCGCGATGCGCCTGCCCGTTGATCGCAACGCCGCCGCCGCATCCCGTGCCGATAATGACGCCGAAAACGACTTCCTTGCCTTCGCCGGCGCCGTCAACCGCTTCCGAGACGGCAAAACAGTTCGCATCGTTCTCCACGCGCACCGGGCGCCCGAGGGCAGTCGCCATATCCTTGTCCAGCGGATGGCCGTTTATCCATGTGCTGTTGGCGTTTTTTACAACCCCCGTATCGGACGAGATTGTCCCGGGAATGCCGATTCCAACGGTTCCTGTCTGACCCAGTTCATCTTCCGCTTCGCGCACAAGAGCGGCAATATCGCGTACCGTAACGTCATAATCTCCGCGATGGGTGGGAATGCGCTTGCGGTACAGCTCCTTGCCATTGGACTTGTTGAGGCAAATAACTTCCGTCTTCGTCCCGCCAAGGTCAACGCCTATTCTCATCGCTGCCGCCCTTCAGCCGCCGTTCCTCGGACCGTCGGGTAAAGCCTTGCTTTTGCTTATTTCAGATAGAATGGCCTGATAGACCTTCACGCTTTCCGCAATCTTTGGATCGTCCCCGCCCACAGCGCCGCGGCCGTAAGCATCGACATAGCGCTTTATATCCGCTTCGCGGCAAATTCCTTCCTGACGCTCGAATACAACGCATGGCGCATTGCCCAGATTGGCCATGCAATGAATGCCCCGCAGCGGGATTTCCACCGAACGCCCCTCTTCAAGCTCCATGCGTTTTCCGTCCAGAAGAACGGTCAGCGTTCCCGCCGTCACGCGCCAGTATTCGCGGCGCTGGTCATGCGACTGCAATGAGAGAATCTGACCGGGCTTGACGGTAATTTTCTTTTCGCAATATTCCTCGCCTTTGCCATTTACGCCAACGGCCGTCACTATATATTCGCCCCAGGGACGCGTATCGTTATCCCCAACTCTGTATTCAGCCATAGATTTGGAATTGTTCGCAGATTCAAAACCTTCGCTCATCATAAACTCACCCTTTTTGCGTTGCAGCAGCAAAGTTTATTGTCAGCGGAATGTAAAATGCTTTATTAATAAAAGCAATCAAAATTATGCGGGACGGGAGTTCCCTGTTTGCTTGAGTAACGAGTTTAACGGTAAGAACTATGCTCTGCTTTGCGACGTCGATATGACGTTGCTGCCATCCATGTCGACCGATGTACCGGCGGACAGGCGCGCTTTGGCGGACAAGCTGCACACGCTTCTCGGAGGCGCATTCGCTCTTGTTACGGGACGCCCTGCCGATTCGCTTGATGAATCGTTTCCTTCGCGCTTCCCGGCTTCGGTCGAGCATCACTCGGCATGGCGGCCAACCAGGGAGTCGGAGTTCCTGCCGCTTTCAATGCCTGTCGATTCCGAAAAACTTGGATCCTATGCCGAAAATAAAATCCGGGACGTAACTCTTATCTTTACGGCCAAGCAGGAAGTTCTCGAAGAACGGCCGGGCATTTTTGTCGAACGCAAGAAATTTTCACTGGCGCTCGTTTTTTCGCCAAAGGCGACTCCGAACGATCAACGCGCGTTCCTGAAAGATCTGATTGGAGGCATTCTTAATGAATTCAATCTTTCAGAAACCCACCGCCTGGCCGAAGGATCGGATGCCGTCGAGCTGGTTCCGCAGAATTTGTGCAAGGGCGAGGCTGTGCGCAATTTCATGAACACGGAGGCCTTCCGCGGCAAAACGCCCATCTTCATAGGAGACGGTCTCCCGGATGCAAAAGCCATGCAGGTATGCGCGGAAGAATTCGGCGGATTCGGCGTTGCCGTCGGCCACCGCATCCCCGACGCGCCCTACATAAAGCGCCGTTTGGATACCGTGGATGAGGTCTGGAACTACCTGGAAAACCTTATGCAGCACATGGAACGGAGAAACTCTCCTTCTGTGCCCCGGGATCTGACTTTATAAGCCCTCGAATGCAACTTCCCCATCGCGCAGACGCATGGAAAGTTTCCCGTCAAGCAACGCTTGCGCTTCCTTGCCGAACACGTCGTGACGCCAGCCCCTGAGCACGGAAATATCCTTTTCGCCCAGCACCAGCGCCTCCAGATCCTCTCCCGTGGCGATCAGCTTCGCCGCCACGCCGTGCCGCGCCGCCTGCACGCGCAGCAGCATCTTGACGATTTCCAGCGCGGGCTGCCTGTCCGGCGGGAAACGTTCCTTGCGCTGGACATGCGGGCACTGGTCCTTCGGCATATTCAGGCCTTTTTTGATGCCTTCCAGCAATTCCCTGCCCCACCGCCCCCGGGCATTGTCCGCTCCGACCCCGCGTATCTGCGCCAGTTCCTCGGCTGTTTCCGGCGTATGCACGGCGATGTCGGCCAGCGTTTCATCCCTTAAAACCCTGTTCCGCGGCACATCGCGCTTCTGCGCCTCGCGCTCCCGCCATGCCGCGATCTCGCGCAGAACGGCCAGCACTTTGGGCTTGTCTGTGCGCAGCTTGATGCGCCGCCATGCCTCCTCCGGCGGATTCTGATATGTTCCCGGACTTGTCAATTCCGCAACCTCTTCCACCACCCATTCCGCCCGGTCGCCAAGCTCTTTCACAAGATAACGATAGACATCGCGCAAATACGTAACGTCATCGAGTGCGTAAGTCAGTTGCTTGCTCGACAGCGGCCGCCGCGACCAGTCGGTGAACTGAGCGCCCTTGTCGATGTGTTTTTTGCAAACTTCCTGCACAAGGCTGTTGTAGCCGATCTGGTCGCCGAAGCCACAGACCATCGCCGCAACCTGCGTGTCGAACAGCGCCTTCGGCACCTCGCCGGTCAGATTGTAGAAAATCTCGATATCCTGGCGCGCAGCATGGAAAACTTTTGTCACCTTTTCATCAGCCAGAAGGTCGAACACAGGCGACAGATCAAGGTCCACGAGCGGATCGATCGCCGCGGGCGGCGTATCCGGCCCCGCCATCTGGATCAGGCACAATTTCGGATAATAGGTCTTGTCGCGCAGGAATTCGGTATCGATAGTGACGTACGGCAGGCCGCGCAGCCCCGCGTATAATTTATCCAGTCCGGATTGGTCGGAAATGATCATGCGTACCTGTATAGCCGCCCCCGACCCCGGTTGCCAGCCATAATTGGCAAGTGTATCTGGGAGGCATGGATTCCACAAATTTCACAGCCAAATCGACAAATCTTTTTAGGGCCTTGTCATTCTCATACCCCTCCGGCGCGACCATGGCCCATCCCTTCATGGGTTTTCCCGTGATGTCCATGGGCTTGGCGTGTTTTTGCTTGAGAATTCTTGCTGCGCCTTCATCCGCACGGATGATCAGCAAGTCCTTATAAATCCCCACGCACATGTCCCCGTTCAGCATCCAGCAGATGCCGCCGAACATTTTCTTCTTCGCAAAACCGGAGCGGCCATCAAAAATCTCCTCCAGCCGCTCCGCCAGTCCCGGGTCATAAGGCATGATCCGGTCAGGCTACCTTGCAATTCGTTTTCTGGCCCATTTTTGCCATCGCTTCCTTCATCTCATCGGGCGATACGTCACACACATGCTGCGCCAGAGCCCATGTGTTTCCGTCGCGATCCTTCAGCTTGCCAATGCGGTCGCCCCAGAACATGTCGGTCGGGTCCTGTTGTGGAGAGAACCCGCCGCCTTTTGCCGTTTTAAAAGCATTGTCGGCGTGCGGAACCTGCACGTAGAACTCCTGCCTGCCCGTGACATTGATACCCATCTCCGCACATTCATCTGAAATAAACAGCGTGCTGTCCCCGATCTTCAGGCAGGAATGCATTACCTTCCCGCTGTCGGGGCAGCTCATGATGCCCATGACCGCCGCATTCAGGCACTTCTCATAGGACTTGATCAGCGCATTCGCATCCTTCGAAACGATAATCGGGGTCAGGGAAGATATTTTACACGGTTCATTTTTACATTGCTCTTTCATCGTCTTTATCTCCTTTGTTTAGCTTGCGAAATGCAAGTTAAATTAACCTATCCAATAAACTTTTACTTTGCAAGTTATTTTTAGGCCGTGCTATATTAGCCTTATGAAATGCTCCAAGACTCTGTCCCTGAAGGATTGCGGCGACCGGTCGGCCTGCCCCTTGACCAATACGCTGGATATCATCGGCGACAAATGGACACTCATCGTCATCCGCGACATGCTGTTTCTCGACAGTCGGCAATACAA
The DNA here is from genome assembly GCA_016198545.1 of Pseudomonadota bacterium. Classification (GTDB taxonomy): domain Bacteria; phylum Pseudomonadota; class Alphaproteobacteria; order Micavibrionales; family Micavibrionaceae; genus JACQIJ01. The sequence continues at coordinate 1,219 of JACQIJ010000017.1, read as the reverse complement.
CGACTTCCTTGAATCGCCTGAAGGCATCTCGACCAACATCCTGGCCGACCGGCTGAAGAAGCTGGAGGAGTACGGCATTATCGTCAGGAAGGCCTACCGGAGAAATCCCACGCGCTACGAATATCTCCCGACGTCGGCGGGCGAAGCCCTCAGGCCTGTCATCATGGCGATTGCAGGCTGGGGCGTCGATCATATCGACGGAACCCGCATTCCAGACGAAAAGGAACTCGCGGAAATTCGTAAAAACCGCAACCGGAAAAAAACCTGAATTCGCACCCGGTACAGCGCCGAAAACCCTTGGCATTATGTCCCTTAAAGGGCTATAAAAGCACTCGGCAACAACCTCTTTTTTGGATTATAGAAATGAAAATCGCAGCAAACCCGTACCGCACCCACACCTGCGCCGCCCTCCGCAAAGGCAATGTCGGGCAGACCGTGAAACTTTCGGGCTGGATGCACCGCCTCCGCGACCACGGCGGGGTTTTGTTCATCGACCTGCGCGATACCTACGGCCTGACGCAGTGCGTCGTCGATCAGGATTCGCCATTGCTTTCCACCGTCGAAAAATGGCGCAATGAAAGCGTCATAACCGTCACGGGCCGCGTGAAGGAACGCCGCGAGGGCACTGCCAATAAAGACTTGCCGACCGGAGAAATCGAAGTCTATATCGACGAAGCGGAATTGCAATCGCACGCCGATGTCATCCCGCTGCAGGTGGCGGATGAAGATCAGGCGGGCGAAGACATTCGCCTGAAATACCGCTATCTCGACCTGCGCCGGGAGAAAATGCACAAGCGCATCCGCCTGCGCAACGATGTCATAGCAAGCCTGCGCAAGCGTATGTGGGAGCAGGGCTTCCAGGAATTCAACACGCCGATCCTGACCGCCAGCAGCCCCGAAGGCGCGCGCGATTACCTCGTGCCCTCCCGCCTGCACCCCGGCAAGTTTTACGCGCTGCCGCAGGCGCCGCAGCAGTTCAAGCAGCTTCTGATGGTCGCGGGCTTCGACAAATACTTCCAGATCGCGCCCTGCTTCCGCGACGAGGACGCGCGCGCCGACCGAAGCCCGGGCGAGTTCTATCAACTCGACTTCGAGATGGCCTTCGTCACCCAGGAAGACGTGTTCGCCGCGATCGAGCCGGTGCTCGCGGGCGTGTTCGAGGATTTCGCGGGCGGGCGAACGGTGACCCAGCCGCCGTTCCCGCGCATCCCTTATGCCG
>JACQIJ010000232.1 GCA_016198545.1 Pseudomonadota bacterium | reverse complement strand
GGAACCGGCGACCTTCGCGCCCAGAGATTCCGCCCGCGCCTTCGCCTCCGCCCGCCCCGTTTTCGCCAGCGTTCCGGTGAAAACAACCGTCTTGCCGGCCACCTTGCTGTCCTCCGCCGCGGGCACTTTATACGGATCTATCGTCAGCTGCCTCTCAAGATCGTCCAGAACGTCGCGGTTGTGCCTTTCCGCGAAGAACCCCAGAAGGTCTTCGGCCACCGACGGGCCGATATCCTCGATGGACGTAAGCTCCGCATAGGCTTCGCTGTCATGATCCTGCGCCGCCCTCATCGCCGATCGCAAGGTTTTCATGTCGCCGTAGGCGGCAGCCAGCTTCTTCGCCGTCGCCTCGCCTATCTGCCGGATGCCGAGCGCATAGATAAAACGGTTCAGCGGTATCGCGCGCCGCAATTCGACGGCATCGAAAAGCTTGCGGGCGGATTTATCCCCCCACCCCTCGCGCGCGCGCAGCGGCGTCAGGCTTCCCTTGTCCTTTTCCTCCAGCCGGAAAATGTCAGCGGGGGATTTCACAAGCCCTTCGTCCCAGAATTCCTGGATGATTTTATCGCCCATGCCTTCGATGTCGAAGGCCAGCCGCGAAACGAAATGCTTCAACCGCTCCACCGCCTGCGCGGCGCAGATAAGTCCGCCCGTGCAACGTCTGGCCACTTCCCCTTCCTCGCGGATGGCAAGCGATCCGCAGACAGGGCACTTGTCGGGGAACCTGAACTTTTTCTCCTTACCGGTACGCTTTTCCTCCAGCACGCGCACGACCTGCGGAATGACGTCACCCGCGCGCTGGATGACGACATGGTCGCCGATGCGCACGCCCTTGCGCTCGATTTCGTCCTCGTTGTGCAGTGTGGCGTTCGCGACGACGACGCCGCCGACGGTGATGGGCTCCAGCCGCGCCACGGGCGTCAGCGCGCCGGTACGGCCCACCTGAATGTCGATGCCGTTCAAGATCGTGACCGCCTGCTCCGCCGGGAATTTATGCGCCACCGCCCAGCGCGGGGCGCGCGACACGAAGCCCAGCCGTTCCTGCCAGTCGATCCGGTCGATCTTGTAAACCACACCGTCGATTTCATAGGGCAGTTCGGTGCGCTGCTCCGCCACCGCGCGGTAATAATCCAGCAATTCCGCCGCCCCGGCGCAGCGCCGCGCAGGTTCAGACTCGGGGAAACCATAGCGTTTCAATATCTTGCGCACGCCCCACTGCGTATCCGCCAGCGACTCGCTCGCCTCCCCCACCGCATAGCCGAAAAAATGCAGCGGGCGTTGCGCGGTGACGGCGGGATCAAGCTGCCGCAGGCTTCCCGCCGCCGCGTTGCGCGGGTTGGCGAATATCTGTTTTCCTTCCGCCGCCTGGCGTTCGTTCAGCTTCGCAAAATCGGCGCGGCGCATGTATATTTCCCCGCGCACTTCCACGACATCCGGCGCACCTTCCGGCAATTCCAGAGGAATGTCGGCGATGGTGCGGATGTTCCGCGTCACATCCTCCCCCTCCTCTCCGTCGCCGCGCGTGGCGGCCAGCACGAGCTTCCCGCGCACGTAACGCAGACTGCATGAAAGCCCGTCGATTTTCGGTTCCGCCACAAGCGCGATTTTTTCGCCGTCCGGCAGGTTCAGGAATTTCCGCACGCGGTCGAGAAAATCGATAACGTCCTGTTCTTCCATCGCGTTCGAAAGCGACAGCATCGGCGCGGCATGGCGCACTTTTTTGAAACCGCCCGCCGGCGCCGCGCCGACCGTTTGCGTCGGGCTGTCCGCCGTGACAAGCGCCGGATATGTTTTCTCCAGCACCTCCAGTTCCCGCCGCAACATATCGTAATCCGCGTCGGAAATTTCGGGCGCGTCTTTCTGGTAGTAAAGCCCGTCGTGCTTCTTTATCTCCGCCGCCAGTTTTTTATGGCGGGCGCAGGCATCTTCCAGATTCATATCAAACAGCGCTTTGTTCATTCTTTAATTTTTACCACGGATGAACGCGGATAATCTTCATGTCATTGCAACCCCGGCGAAAGCCGGGGGAAGCAGTCCAGAATCTTTGCTCTATGGCTCCGGATTGCTTCGTCGCGCTGCTCCTCGCAATGACGGTTTCAAAATCGGCGTTCATCCATGTTTATCCGTGGTTACTTCACAGCCTCCAGCAACCTGTCCGCCGCCGCGCGGGCTTCCTTCGTCACTTCCGCGCCGGAGATCATGCGCGCGATTTCTTCCTGCCGCGCCACAGCCTCGGAAAGCGGCATGACTTTCGTGGTCACGTCCTTTTTGCCGTCCTTCAGCACAATCCAGTGATGCGACGCGCGCGCGGCCACCTGCGGCGAATGGGTGACGACCAGTATCTGCCGCTTCTGCGCAAGCCGGGCGAGGCGTTCGCCCACCGCGCTCGCCGTCGCGCCGCCGATGCCGGCATCAACCTCGTCGAACACCAGCGTGCCTGCGCTGCCCGTCTCCGCCATTACGACTTTCAACGCCAGCATGAATCGCGCCATTTCCCCGCCCGACGCTATTTTATTGAGCGGCCCCGGTTCGGACCCCGGATTGGTCGCCACCAGGAACCGCGCCGCATCCGCGCCGCCCGGCCCCCATTCGCTTTCGGGAAGTTCCGTTACGCCGGTTGCGAACCGCGCCTTGTCCAGTTTCAGCGGCGGCAGCTCCTTCGCCACCAGCTTATCCAGTTTTTCGGCGGCCCTGCGCCGCGCCGCGCCCGCTTTTTCCGCTTCCTTCACGAATCCCGCGCGCGCCGCGCCGACTTTTGCCTTCAGGCCGTCCAAAACCTCTTCCTGCCGCCCGATCGATGACAACTGTTCCGCCATATCCCCGCGCAGCCTCGGCAATTCATCCGGCGTGACATTGTGCCGGCGCGCCAGTCCGCGGATTTCAAACAGGCGGTCGTCTATCCGCGGCAGGTCGAATTCGCTTTCCTCAAGATCGGCGGAGAGACCGCCGATCCGCGCCGCGACTTCCTTCAGTTCGGCCAGCGCGCGGTCGAGCCCGGCCAGCGCATCGTCCGCGCCCGCCTTTTCCAACGCGCGGAAAACGGCGTTCAGCGTATCCTCCGCCACTTCCACGCCGTCGCCGGCAACGCCGAGGTTCTCCAGAATCTGTTCGCGCTTCATCAGCCGTTCGCGCAGACCAGCCAGTTTTTCCTCCTCGCCCTCCTCCGGGTTCAACTCGTCGAGCGTATCGACCGCCGCGCGCAGGTAATCTTCTTCCGCCTTCGCTTTCCATGCGCGTCCCTGCGCTTCGGCAAAAGCGCGCTCGGCTTCCTTCCACGCCGCCCACGATTTTTCCAGCGCGTCCGCATCCACGCCCGCATATTCGTCCAGCAGCGCACGGTGGGTTTTTGGATCGAGCAGGCCGTGGCTGTCGAACTGCCCGTGGATTTCAACAAACGTCTCTCCGATTTGTTTCAACAGCCCGATGCTCACCGGCTGATCGTTGACGAAGGCGCGGCTGCGCCCGTCCGCGCCGACGGAACGCCGCAGCACGATGGCGGTATTCCCTTCTACCTCTATATTTGCATTACGTAATATTTTAAACAGGGGATGAGAAGAATCGACATCGAATTCCGCCGTTACCTGCGCGGCTTCCACGCCCTTGCGCACCAGCCCCGATTCGGAGCGCGCCCCCAGCGCCAGCCCCAGCGCGTCCAGCAATATCGACTTCCCCGCGCCCGTTTCCCCCGTCAGAGCGCAGAAACCGCGCTGAAACTCAACATTCAGCCGGTCAATCAGCACGACGTTGTTAATGGACAGCGAAACGAGCATGAGCCGATTTTATCGGAAAGAAGCCCCGAAACAAGCGGGTTCAGTGCGGTTTTCAACCGTTCTGCGGCGACGGAAGAAACTTGTCTGTAAATCAAATTTTTCATATACAAAAAATCCGGCACTTCTGCGCCCGCCAGCGGTAATTATTGATCGCCCATAAACGGCTACTCTCCCGTTTTCTGCCGCCCGGCATCGGGCTTGCGGCGGGGCGTTCTGGCTTTCTTTTCATCCGGACGGGCCGCCGTCATATCGACGGATGCGGGGTCGCGCTGCTGCGCCATCATCAAAATATCCCGCGCCACGGGAGCCGCCGCGGCGGACCCGCTGCCGCCGTGCTCGACGACGACGCAGCAGGCGTAGCGCGGATTGTCCAGCGGCGCATACCCGACGAACAGCGCATGGTGGCGGAACTTCCACGGCAGATCCTCGTTCTTTACGCCCGCCGCGCGCTCTTCGCGCGTGATGCGCTTGACCTGCGCCGTGCCGGTCTTGCCGCCCATCGCGAACTGTTCCTCCTCGATGCGCGAACCGTACGCTGTGCCGCCCTGGCGGTTGACGACGAATTTCATGCCCTGCCTTATCAGATCGAGATTATCCTGCCTGAATCCCATCGGCCTGCGGCCGGGGTCGGATCCCGGCTGCCCGTCTATGAACCCGGTCAGCCACGGCGTGACCTCGTAGCCGCCGTTCACGAGGCGCGCCGTCATCGTCGCCAGTTGCAGCGGCGTGGCCAGCATGTATCCCTGCCCGATGCAGGCGACGACGGTTTCGCCCTGCTGCCACGGCTCGTTGAAGCGCCCCATCTTCCACGTTTTGGTGGGGATAAGGCCGGGCCGTTCCTCCGCCATCTCGATGCCCAGCTTATCGCCCATCCCCAGCCTGCGCGCATAGGAGGCCAGCGTGTCGATGCCGAGATTCATCGCGACATTGTAGAAAAACGTATCGCACGAATTCATGATGGCTCCCACGACATCCATCCACCCGTGACCGCCTGCCTTCCAGCAATGGAAGCGCTGCGACCCCAGATCGAAATGGCCGGGGCAGTGATACGTGGTGTTGCGATTGATGACTTTTTCCTCCAGCGCCGCCAGCGCCGTCACCATCTTGAAGGTTGAACCCGGCGGGTACTGCCCGCCGGCGGCCTTGTTGTTCAGGGGCAGCGCGGGATCGGCCAGCAGCCCTTCCCACGTTTCCGCCGAAATGCCGGACGCGAACAGCGACGGATCGAACCCCGGCGCGGAAGCCAGCGCATAGACGGCGCCCGTCTGCGCGTTCATGAGAACGGCCGATGCGCTCTTGGTCTTGATCAGCCTGTCATAGGTGAGTTTCTGCAATTCCGCATCGACGGTCAGGCTGATTTTTGCGCCCTGCCGCCCCTCCCGGCGATTCAGTTCCCGCACCTCGCGCCCGCCGACATTGATCTCCACTTCCGCCGCGCCCGCCGCCCCGCGCAGGGGGCTGTCGTAATATTTCTCCATGCCCGTCTTGCCGATTTTAAATCCCGGCAGCGACAAAACCGGGTCGTCCGCCAGATCCGATTTGCTGACGGATCCCACATACCCTATGAGATGCACCCCGGACGGTCCCAGCGGATAATGCCTGATCCCGCCTTCCTCGATAGACAGCCCCGGCAGGTCCGGCAGGTTCACTTCCACAGCCGTCATTTCTTCCCAGCTCAGATTGTCCCTGACCTCGAGCGTCATAAACGACGGGCTTTTCTGCGCCGCCTTCATTACGCGCTGTATGTCGCTCTGGCTTAAAGGAATGACTTTCTGCAACTGCGTCAGGGCTGCGGCAAGGTCATGCGCCTGCTCGGGAATAATGACGACGCGGAAATTCTGGCTGTTCACGGCCAGCGGCACGCCGTATATGTCCACGATCTGGCCGCGCGACGGCGCCAGAAGCTTCATGTTGATCCGGTTGTCGTCGGCCAGCGTGCGATACCGATCGCCCTGCGCAATCTGCAGCCATGCAAGCCTGCCGCCGAGAACGGCCAGAATTCCACCCTGTATCGCGCCGATGACAAAGGCCCGGCGCGTAAAAGTTTCACCGCTGTCGCCGCTGTTTTTATCGCCAATATAGATTTCGGCCATGCTTCACAATACTCACGACAGCTTGCGGTGCGCAACCGGCAGGATATGGTGCACAGCGCCCAGCAAAAGAGCGATAAAGGGGAAAAGGAAAAACGTAGCCGCCACTGATATGATTCCCGGCGCGGGCGACGGCCAGTTCATGCCCGCAAGGCCGGTCAGAGCCCATTGCACCCCCCCCGCCGCAAGGGCGATAAGGCCGAATACCGCCCAAAGCGTTATGAAAGGCTGGGCGGTCAGAAAGCGTCTTTGCGCCTGCGTCGTCCATTGCGCCGCGACGAGAATGATGGCGTTGACCCCCAGCGCGCCGCCGGACAGGATATCCATCGCCAGTCCCGTAAAAAAACACAAGGCCGGCGGAACCAGCCGCGGCCTGTTGACCGACCAGTAATATACGTGCATCAGAACGAAAAACGGCTTCACGATTCCCGCGCCGGGCACGGGCACCGCTGCCATGCTCAAAGCGGCCATCAGAAAAAGCATGATATGGGGGACCGACAGGCGCGCCGCTCTCTCAATAGACTTCCGCGAAAAGTCCGCCGCCATCAGGGTCTAACGCTTTCCTGAAGATTCGGATCGGATGCGCTGTCGATCACGCGCACATAGATTGTACGATCAATGTCTGAAAACAGGTCAACACCCCACTCTTTAGCATCTGCGCGCACGACCGTACCCACAGGAATGCCATACGGGTAAAGGCCGCCGTGACCGGATGTCAGGATACGCGCGCCTTCCTGCAAAACAGTCTCCGGCGGCAGATGGATAAGCGAAGGCTGCGCGCCGCCGTTGCCAGCCGCGACGGCCTGCATATTGCTGCCTTCTATGAACACGGGGATGCGCGCGTTGATGTCATTGACCAGAAGCACGCGGGACGACCCCGCCCCGGCCTGTATGATGCGGCCGATCAGCCCCTCCGCGCCCGTCACGGCCTGTCCCTTTTGCACGCCGTCCGCCGTTCCCGCCATGACAAGAACCGAACGGGCATAGCTGTTGCCCGAATCCGCGATGATACGCGCCGTCATGTATTTATGGGGCGCGGAAATCTTCATGTTCGCCATCTTCTGCAGGGTTTCGTTTTCGGATTGAAGGACAAGCGCCTTCTGATACCATTCGCGCAACCGTTCATTCTCGATCCGCAACCGTTCGTTCTCGGCCTGCAGCGACGCCAGGCCGCTGGCCGCGCGAACATAAGAGGCCGCCCCCTGGATCGGCGCATTGACGGCGGCAAGAACGGGCGCGAACAGGTCGGTAACGCCGTTGCGCACCGCCTGCATATTGTCCGGCCGCACGGCGGACGCAAGAAACAAAACCGCGGAAATGACAAGAAAAACGAAAGACGGAAGCCTGTGTCCCGGCACAAAAGGCAGGATGCGCGTCAAACCTGTCGCTCGCGAACGTCGTTTCAATATACCGGCCTCTACAGGATACGGGCACAAAAAACCGTGCCGCTAGGGACAATTATCGCATTCAAGAACTAAAAAAGATTAAAGGAGGACGCAACAACTTCCTCCCTTTATCATAAAAAAAACAGGGAATAACTGCAAGCTCTTAGGGAGGCTGGAAAATCAGACCTTCTTTGACATTTCCGAAATATAACGCCGTATCCGCCTACTCTTCCACAAGATGCTCCAGCGCCGCCGCCAGCATGGCCCTGTATATCTTCCTGGCCGTAAACGGATCGACCCCGCCGATTTCAGCCCCGGCACGGCACATGCAGTTCGTCGGCATCTGCGGCGCAACCATCAGGTCCGCCTCCCCCAGAACATCCATAGCCTTCATCGCGAAATCGAATGCACGCGTAGTCATGTGATATATCCCCCTGTCCGTTGGTTTGCCGTTGCGGGATTTTACATTGCACGATTCATGACAATTGCGGGGGATAGCCACACCAAAGGTCAGGGGCGGCATCATTTTTCCGAACGGTTTCAAAGGGGGGCATAGACCTCTGCCCCCGTCGTCGGCGCGGCGCCCCATCCCAAAGATTTGGTATATCTCCTTGCAAAATGCAAATCAGTTCGCGTTTTGCGTGACGGCGGCGCGGACCGCCAGCCGTTCCCGATGCAGGAGGTAAAGTCCGGCGGCAATGATAATTGCCGCGCCCGCCCATGTATTCCATGTCGCCTCTTCGTGAAAAAAGAACGAACCGAACAGGCATCCCCACAGCATCGAGGAATATTGCAGCGGCGCCACCGCCGCCGTCACGGGCGCGATGGCAAAGGCGCGCCCCAGCAGCGCAATGGCCAGAACCACCGCCGCCGCATAAGGAACGAACACCCACAGATGCTGCGCGGCCGGCAGCTCCATCCCGGACATCAGCGTTACGGGCAGGTTGAAGGCAAGCAGGCCGATAAAGGAATAGAAAGGAAAAAGCGCGGGATACTCGTCCTTTCCTATCTTTCGAAGCAGCACCGCATTCGCCGCAAGGGTCAGCGGAACGCACAACGCCGCCGCCGTGCCGATATTGAATTCATGGTATGACGGGGCGATGATGACCAATATGCCGAGGAAACCGAGAGCGATTGCGCTCCACCTGTGCCGCCCGACGCGGTCTCCGAAAAAGAAGATAGACGCTATGGCCGCAATGAACGGCGCGGCGAATACGATGCCGTAGTAATCCGCCAGCGGAATATAGCTTAACGCGGTCACGACAAGAAAGGCATTCAGGGTCGTCTGCGCCGCGCGCATGACATGAAGCCGCAGCGGGCGCCGGGGAATGAACCCGCATCGGCCCTTTTGCCACAGGATAAAAGGAACCAGCATGCACAGGCCGACGACGGCCACGCACAGCAACACTGACGGAACCGGGTATCTCTGCCCGAGCCACTTGGCGAAAATATCCACGACGGCGAACAGGAGGAATGCCGCGAGGGCAAAAAAAATCGCGTTCCGCGTATCCAGACGATTGTCAGCGCTATTAAGCATGGAAAAAGAAATCAGCCGGGTTATATTGCAGGGGGAGATTAGCAGGAGCATGAAAGAATGAACAGAGTCATTATGAAAGCGGGAAAAGCGGCGGAGGAATTCCTGAGACTTGAATCCGCCGGCGGGATAATCCTTGCCATAGCCGCGCTGGCAGCCATAATTGTCGCGAACACCCCGCTTTATGGATCCTACCATCACATCCTGAACGAGGTCTATTTTCGCGTCGGATTCTCCCACGAAGGGGGATTCGACCTGGAACTGAAGAAATCCATCCTGCACTGGATCAACGACGGCATGATGGCCGTATTTTTCTTCCTGATCGGACTGGAAATAAAACGCGAATTCTCCGCCGGCGAATTATCATCAAAGGAACGCGCGCTGCTGCCCTTTCTGGGCGCCATGGGCGGCATAGCCGTGCCCGCATTGCTGTACCGGCACGTCAATGCAGGTGCGGACGGCTTAATGTCCGGATGGGCTATCCCGGCGGCGACGGACATCGCATTCGCGCTGGGCGTCCTGTCGGTTCTCGGATCGCGCATACCGTCCAGCCTTAAAGTGCTTCTAACCGCCGTAGCGGTAATCGACGATCTGGCAGCGATTCTTATCATTGCCTTGTTCTATACGGACAACATCGTAATTACGCCCCTGTATTTCGCAGGCGCCGCCCTGGCAGGCCTCTTCGTTCTGAACCGCAAGGGCGTCGGAACGATTGCCCCCTACATATTGCTGGGATTCATATTGTGGGCTGCGGTGCTCGAATCCGGCATCCATGCGACGATTGCCGGCGTTTTCTCGGCTTTTTTCATTCCCATGAAAGATAAGAAAAGCGAATGCCCGTGCATGAAACTGGAACATGCGCTGCACCCGTGGGTCGCATACGGCATATTGCCGTTATTCGCCTTCGCCAACGCGGGCCTGCCGCTGTCAAACATGTCATGGGAAAACATGATGCATCCGTTAACGCTGGGAATCGCCGCCGGGCTGTTCATCGGCAAGCAAGCGGGAATATTCTTCATGCTGTGGCTGGCCGTGACGCTGCGCCTGTGCCCCAGGCCGCAAGGCGCCGGATGGGTCCAGATTTACGGCGTTTCGGCATTATGCGGCATCGGCTTTACCATGTCCCTGTTCATCGGCGGCCTCGCGTTCGACAGCGAGCACGCGCAGAATCTTGTCCGCGCAGGCGTTATTGCCGGATCTCTGGCATCCGCCCTTTTAGGGTATGCCGTCCTGCGTTTTGCCCCGGCGGCAAGACATTCCTGACGACGTTCACGGCCCGCCGTGCGCCGCTCCGTTGACGAGAAAATGCGCCCATATGGCCGCCGCGTAGCCGAACGCGATGACGGGCGTCCATTTCAGGTGCTTCAAAAACGTGTAATGCCCGTATGCCACGCCCATCAGCGCGACCCCGGCGGCGGAACCGACGGACAGAAGACTGCCCCCCACGCCCGTGGTCAGGGTAATCAGCAACCACTGGAAATGGCTCATCTCCGGGTTCATGCTCAGAACGGAGAACATGATCGGGATGTTATCGACGACGGCGGACGCCAGCCCCATGAAAATGTTCGTGGCCGACGGGCCGATACCCTGGTACAAGGCCTCGGACGCAAGGCCCATATAGCCGAGATAGGTCAGGCCGCTGACCGAGAACATCACGCCGAAGAAGAACAGAAGCGTATCCCATTCCGCCAGCGCGACCAGCTTCAGTATGTCGAAATTCTTGTCCTTGCGCCTGCCGACGCGCTGGATGCCGTATGACGCCATCATCAGGACGGACAAGCCCGCCATCATGCCCATGAAAGGCGGCAGTCCCAGAATCTGCTCGAACGAAACGGCCGTGGCGATCGTGCCGATGCCCAGAAAAATGATCAGCTTCGCCCCGCGCTTCATATGCACCTCCTGTTTCAGCGCCTCGGGCAGGTCTTTTGAAACGAAAAAGCTCATCGGTATCGCGGGAACGATAAAGCAAATGACCGACGGGATGAACAGCGAGAAAAACTCGAAGAAATCCACATGCCCCGCCTGCCATACCATCAGAGTCGTGATGTCGCCGAACGGTGAAAACGCGCCGCCCGCGTTCGCGGCGCACGCGACGTTGATGCAGGCAAGCGCGACGAATTTCGGATCATGCTTGCCCACCGCCATCACCACCGCGCCCATAACGAGAGCCGTAGTCAGATTGTCCGCCACCGGCGACAGGCAGAACGCGAGGATGCCCGTCGCCCAGAACATCTGCCGCATGTTCAGCCCCGCCTGCACCAGCTTCCCGCGCAGCGCGGCGAACACATTGCGCTCCTGCAGCGCGCTTATATAAGTCATCGCCGCCAGCAGGAACAGCAGCAGCGCGCTGTATTCCTCCAGCCCGTGCACCACCGCCACATGCAGTTCGTCGTGCGTGACGCCGAACTGCGGCGCGATGATCGCTATCACAAACCAGATAAGCGCCGCGCCCAGCATCACCGGCTTGGACTTGCGCAGGTGCATTTTCTCCTCGAGTAAAACGAGAACGTACGACATTACAAATATGACAATGCATATTATGCCCGCGTAATGGCCGGGGGGAATATCCATCGTAGGAAACCCGCCGCCCCCTTCCGCCGCGCCCGCCGCAGACGGAAAAAGAAGAAATATCAGAAAGATAAAGGATAAAAACCGGATGATACGCTGCATGAACATGCCGCCGATTTTGGCAGATTGGCGGCAACTGTCAATGAAAAGCGGGGCAAATCCTGCTTACTTGATATCAAACCCCGGCGGTAAAACCGTGACGCCCGGAATATTAAACTGAGCGAATCCATTCCCCTTCGCTACAACATCTCCATTCTTTCTGCGCACCCAGCGCATATTTTTATCGGAATCTGTTTCAACCACTTGTGTAATATCGCCTTTCCTCACCCAGGCCTCGCGGCGGAAACCATCTGCTCCCGTCTCGACTACCTCCGGCTCTCCGCCGGGACGGAAATAATCGCCGTTCCTGTACCACTCTTCTACTTTGTAGCCGGAATCGATGTGAACGCTGTTCCATGCAGGACCATCGTCTTTATCAAGCTTGGCGCCATTCCGGTGCAGCCAGTTCGAAAAATCCGCCGCGCTTCGGTCTTCTGCTTGCGCGCGCCATGCCTGCGCTCTTTTCATTACTTCCGGCGTCAGAGCGAATGTTTTCTGATTCATAATCCTATGTTCGGTATAATTCACGGTAACATGCGTAATTCTTTCCTGTTCCTCCATCGATCCAATCATCGTGCAACCCGTTACCAGCGGCAGCGAGGCTGCAACAAGTGAGGTCATTAACGCAGAAAGTTTTCCAGACGGCATTTTCATTTCAAATCTCCTCACCCCGTAATTTCCAAAAAATTTCTCCCTAGTAATAGTCAAAAAGAAAAAAG
>JACQIJ010000013.1 GCA_016198545.1 Pseudomonadota bacterium | reverse complement strand
TCGATATTCTGGTCAATAACGCCGGCATCCAGTTCGTCAGCCCCATACAGGATTTCCCCGAAGAAAAATGGGACGCCATCATCGCCATCAACCTGTCATCGGCTTTTCATACAATCCGGCATTGCCTTCCCGGCATGCACGAAAAAGGCTGGGGGCGCATTATCAACATTGCCTCCATTCACGGGCTCGTGGCGTCTCCCTACAAGGCAGCCTATATTGCAGCCAAGCACGGTCTGGTGGGCATGACAAAGACCGTCGCGCTCGAGACGGCGAGAAAAGGAATTACGGTGAATGCGATCTGCCCCGGCTATGTCCTGACCCCGCTGGTGGAAGGCCAGATAAAAGACCAGGCCAAAGCGCACAAAATGTCCGAGGAGGAAGTTATCGAAAAAGTCATGCTGACCCCGCAGCCGACAGGAAAATTCGTGCAGATCGGCGAAGTGGCGGAGCTGGCGTTGTTCCTGTGCGGCGGCGGCGCACAAAGCATAACCGGCATGGCCATCCCCATCGACGGCGGCTGGACGGCGCGTTGAAGGCAATTCCTCTCGCCGCCGTCATCAGTGATTATGCCGCGCTGGCGGCGCGCTATGAAACGCGATGGGCAGGATTTAATGGAATGGTCCACCGCTGGGTCATAACCAGATTTCCGGATATTGAAAACGGTTCGGTCCTTGATATCGGCTGCGGAACGGGCGCGATGCTGCGCATTGTTCATGAAAAGCGCCCGGGGATGAAACTGACCGGAATCGATGTTTCGCCGGACATGCTGGCCATAGCGTGCCGGAATGCGCCCAAGACAAAAATAATCGAGGCGGATATCGCCGCTATCGTCACCCCCCCGCAGGATACGTTCGACGCGGTTCTTTCACTGAATGTCCTGCACCATCTGGACGACGCGGATGAGCACCTTGCGATTCTCAAAAAACTTTGCAGGCCCGGCGGAACAGTGTTTTTATGCGATTTTTCTATCGATACGATACGCATGAGAATGGCAGGCGATTGGTGGAGATTACGCCACCCGTCGTATCGAAAAGCGTTTGCGCCGCGCCGCCTGCGCCAGATGATTGCCGCCGCGGGATTAACGATAACGGACCATGCCATCCTGACGCCGGACTGGTTCTGGCGGTTGCAGATTTACCATTTAAAGACATAATCTAAGCCATGTTCAGCGGCGACAGCGAAGAAAAACTGCAGAAAAAACAGCGGCGCATCATTCGCGCGTCGGTCTGGTGCATCGGTATCGGGCTGGGCCTGCTGGCCGCGCGGATAATCGCCCCTCTGTTCGCAGGGGAATCCGACGACGCCGGCAACGCCCTTGTGGCTTTCGGCTTTTCATTGACCGGGTATGGAGCGGCGCAACTTATCGCCATAGCGTTTCTGCGCCGCCATGCCCCGCTTGCGTGTTCCATCATTACATATATCATTCTGCCCGCCGTTCTGCTGAAGCTTTTCGCCGACATGCATTGAAAACCCCGCCCGGGGCTTGCCGCAAAACCGGTTTGGACGTAGGCTTGGGCTTCAGTGTTTCTGCAATCCGGCAGCACATTAATCAGCGTATGTAAAATGAGTCACCGTCATATCACACAGGCCCTGAAATCCATCCCTGCGAAATCGTCCGCCGCCGTCAAAAAATTCCTGAATGATTTTTATGAAAAAATTTCGACTGAAGATATAGATCTCATGGAGCCTCATCACATGGCTAGCCTGGCCATGCTGCACTGGGACTTAAGCGCACAGCGCAGACCAGGCAGGCCGATCATCAAAATCCGCACGACGCGCATCAAGAAAGGCGATTCGGATGCCGGCTATACGCTGATCGACATGGTCAATGACGACCGGGCTTTCCTCGTCGATTCGATTGCCGCGGAAATTGCGCGGCAGGGGCGTCTGATCCACCTTCTGATCCATCCCGTCATGCACATTGAAAGGGGCGGAGGAAGGAAGCAGGTCGCAATCACCGGATCGCAGGGCGCGAAAACGCAAGCCCAGTCCCACATTCATATCCAGTTGCAGGGCGCGATGGCGGAAAGCGCAATCCCCGATCTGGAACAAGCGCTGATCCGCGTTCTGGACGACGTAATGTTTTCCACGCGCGACTGGCAGGACATGAAGGAAAAACTGCGCGAGTGCGAAAAAATACTTACGACTGCGCCTAAAAATTACAACCGCAGGGACATCGATGAATATATCGGCTTCCTCGAGTATCTGTACAAGGACAATTTCACACTCCTTGGCTATCGGGAGTATCGTTTCACGGAAAGCGACGGCAATATCAAAAGCCATATCGTGAACGGGTCCAGTCTCGGCCTTCTGCATGAAGATGCGGGCGGCGCTTTCATATCCGACAGCAAGGATGGTCTGCCGCAGGATTTGCAACGCATGCGGCGTGAACTGCCGCCGTTGACAGTCATGAAGCTGGCCAGGCGATCGACGGTGCACCGGTCGGTTCCCCTGGACGCCATCGTGGTCAAAAAACATGACAGGAAAGGGAGTGTGGTCGGCGAATGCCTGTTTATCGGGCTCTTCACGTCCGTAACCTATTCACGCAGCATTCAGGACGTCCCCCTTCTGCGCCGCAAGGCGGATGAAGTGCTTGCCAAATCAGGATTCAGAATCGGCGGTCACAACTACAAGGCCGCACGGCACATACTCGAAAAATACCCGCGCGACGAACTGTTCCAGATGAGCATGGACAAGATACTGAAGACGGTCACGAGCATCATGCACCTTCAGGAGCGCCAGCGCATCGCGCTGTATACGCGCCGCGACATATTCGGCCGCTATGTTTCCTGCCTCGTCTACGTGCCGCGCGACCGGTACGACACGCGCCTGCGCATGATTATGCAACAAATCCTCGAGAGCGAAATCGGCGGCCGGTGCAGCGATTTCTACACGAACCTCGATGACTCGAATACCGCGCGCGTCATGTTCACCGTTGAAACGAACGAAATGATGACCAAAACGCGCTACGATACGAAGAAAATAGAAGCGCGCCTGCAGGAAGCAGGTAGGGTATGGAGCGAAAAACTGGCGCTGGCCCTTCTTGATGTCGGCGGCGATGAAAGCCGCATCCCGGACATCGTGGAAAAGTACGGCAACGCCTTCCCGGTCGGATACCAGGAAAATTACGAACCCAGGCAATGCGTCTACGATATAGGCAAGCTGGGGGAAGCGGAAAAGCGCGATAACAGCAACCTGACGCTCGACCTGTACCGTTGCAAAGTATGCGGGGGTGATGCGTTGCGGCTTAAAGTATACGCCCGGAACGCCCCTATCAACCTGTCCGATATCCTGCCCATACTTGAAAACATGGGGCTGACGGTTCTCTCCGAATTGCCATTCGAGGTCAAACCGAAAAACGCCGATGAATCGATATGGATTCAGGATTTCCTGATGCAATCCAAAGACCGTGGCTCACTGACGGATATAGAGAACAGCAAACCAAAATTCGAGGAAGCCCTGGGCCGCATCTGGCGCGGCGAAATGGAAAACGACAGCCTGAACCACCTTGTCCTGCGCGCGCACATGGACTGGCGCGATATCATGATCTTGCGCGCCTATGTCCGCTATATGCGGCAGGCGGGGACATCCTTCAGCACCCGCTTCATAGAGCGCACCCTTTATTCGCAGGCGGAAATCAGCGGACTTGCGATAGAATTGTTCAAATGCATCCATAATCCGAGGAAAAAAAGCGCGAACGCGAAAAAACTGAAAACGGCAATCGAAACCGCGCTTGATAAGGTCGTATCCCTTGAGGAAGACAGAATTCTGCGCACCATCATCAATCTGATCGAAAGCACGCTGCGCACCAATTTCTTCCAGTCCGGCGCGGACGGGGCGCTGAAGCCGTATCTGTCCCTCAAGCTGGACAGCCGCGCCGTCAATGAATTGCCCAGCCCGCGTCCCTTTCGCGAGATTTTTGTCTACTCCCCGCGCGTGGAAGGCATTCATCTGCGCGGCGACATGATCGCGCGCGGCGGCATACGTTGGTCCGACCGGCATGAGGATTTCAGAACGGAAGTCCTGGGCCTGATGAAAGCGCAGCAGGTGAAAAACTCCCTGATCGTGCCGATGGGGGCGAAAGGCGGCTTCGTCGTCAAGAAACCGCCCGCGGGCGGCGACCGCAAGGCCTATCTGGCCGAAGGCATAGAATGCTACAAGATACTGGTGCGCGGGTTGCTGGACCTGACCGACAACCGGAAGGGAAAGAAGGTCATCCCGCCGCGCCAGGTCATCCGGCTGGATGGCGATGACCCTTATCTGGTCGTGGCGGCGGACAAGGGAACGGCGTCATTTTCCGATATCGCGAACAGTCTGTCGGCCGAATACGGCTTCTGGCTGGGCGATGCGTTCGCATCGGGCGGATCGGCGGGGTACGACCACAAGAAAATGGGCATCACGGCCCGCGGCGCATGGGAATCCGTCAAGCGTCACTTCCGCGAACTGAATCATGACACGCAGAAGCAACCCTTCGACGTCATCGGCGTAGGCGACATGGGCGGCGACGTTTTTGGAAACGGCATGCTTCTGTCCGAAAAAACAAGGCTTGTCGGCGCGTTCAACCACATCCACATTTTCTGCGACCCCGACCCGGATATGGCGGCAAGCTTTAAGGAACGCAAACGCCTGTTCGATGCCGTCAAGGGATGGGATGAATACGATACGAAAAAGCTGTCCAAGGGCGGACGCATTTATTCGCGCGCGGACAAGAGCCTGCAACTGACGCCGGAAATCATGCGGCGCTTCGATATCGGCAAGGAAAAAGTGACGCCTGCGGACCTGATACAGGCGATATTGCGCGCGCGTGCCGACCTTTTGTATTTCGGCGGCATCGGAACATATGTGAAAGCGTCGCACGAAACCCACGCCGACGCAGGCGATAAGACGAACGACGCCTTGCGCATAGACGCAAACGAGCTGCGCGCCAAAATCATAGGCGAAGGCGCGAATCTGGCCATAACGCAGGCGGCGCGCGTGGAATTTGCCCTGTGCGGCGGCAAGCTGAATGCCGATTTCGTCGACAATTCCGGCGGCGTCAATTCATCGGACGTGGAAGTAAACATCAAGATCCTGATGTCCGTCGTCATGGAAAATCCAAAGCGTAAAATGACGACGGCCGCACGCAACAAGCTTTTGTCCAGCATGACGGAAGAAGTGGCGCAGGTTGTCCTGACGAACAACTACCAGCAGGCGCAGGCCTTGAGCTTGATGGAAATGCACGCAGGCAAAAATCTGTCCGGCCATACGCGGTTTATAAACGACCTCGAAAAGAGTCACGGCCTGAGCCGCAGGCTTGAAGGGCTTCCCGACGAAGATGAAATCGAGGAGCGCCGCCGCGCGGGCAAGGGCCTGACGCGGCCCGAACTGGCGGTTTTGCAGGCGCATGCGAAAATACTGTTCACGAAGGACTTGCTGGCAAGCAACCTGCCGGAACAAAAAGACCTGGAACCGCACTGGCTGTTCAATTACTTCCCTGCCCCTTTGCGTGAAAAATACACGGCGGAAATGCGCAACCACCGCCTGCGCCGGGAAATCGTCGCGACGACGCTGGCCTGCGGCATAGTCAACCGCATGGGGCCGACCTTCGTTAAGGAAACCATGGATCGCACAGGCGCATCGTGCGCCGAAGTGGTGAAGGCGTTCCTGATCGTGCGCGACGCGTTCGACCTGCGCGCCCTTTGGTTTGCGATCGAGGATCTGGACGGCAGGGTTCCGGCGGCGGTGCAATTACGCGCCATGCAGGATGTCGCCGATACGGCATGGCGCGAGACGCTGTGGTTCCTGACGCGTCTGAACAGGCCTCTGGATATCAAGCGCGATACGGCGGATTTCCACGCGCGCGTCGATACGCTGCGGTCCTGCCTCGACAAGGTCATGGCGGACGAGCGCCGCGCATCGATGAACCAGCGCCTGCATGCGGGAATGGAAAACGGCCTACCGAAGGATCTTGCGTGGAACATCGCCATCATGCCGGTCATGGGCGCGGCGGGCGACATCATCCGCATCAGCATGGAC